>CAMUHN010000006.1 GCA_947088675.1 uncultured Roseburia sp. | reverse complement strand
AAGGGCGCGAAGCGCCGCATTTTTCGATTGAATTGTCAAGTGTTTTGACAAAAAAGTGGGGGATTTTAATAAAAAAGGAATCTGAAAGCCTTATATTTACTGGCTTAAAGATTCCGAGAGATTATTATATACAAAGGAGGATATGTAAAAATCTGAAAATATAAATTCCCCTATATACTGATATACCCTCTGTAAATACACCCTCTTATTTTGCCAGTAATCAAATGTATATCTTAGAATTTCATACACAACACTACTGCCTTACCAATTTACCACCTATAATCATTCCACCGAAAATTTAAAGATATACCATTTATTAAAAGACAAAAATTATAATCTTTTAATAAAAATACACCAGCGCAGATCTAAGGTCTATATTCTCGCTAAATTATAAAATCGAATATATACAGTATATCCATACAAAACATACCCTTTAATTATGCCAATAATTTAATATGCGCATTAGTATTTCAAACACAATATATTTATCCTGCCAATTTATTACTCATGTTGCTTTTGTCCAGAAATTAAAGATATATCATTGATTAGAATGAATAAAGGAATATCTATAATAAAGATACCAATACAGGGGGAATATGTTTTTGTTTAATAATATAACCCATATATCATCTTCCCCCCTATAAAATTTGACAGTAATAAGAACCACGCAATTTTAACGAATCGCACATTTTTGAAAATCTCAAAAAGCATACGAATTTGCTCTCTTACCAAATAAATAAAAAGTTACCAATATCAAAATATTTAATAATCTGTCAATATCAGCTCATATGTACCCTCCTCCAAATTATAAAAAGTTTCTTTTATATTGCTAAAGCTTTCGCCAGTATAAATATACGGTGTAAATACTGATTTTGAATCTATCACTTGATTATCCTTATACAATTTCAGTCTAAAACGACATTTAGAATCACTTGTCACCCCATCACTATCATATTCTTTTGTTCCCGAAAAAATAACCTCTAGATTAAAACCACCTAATCCATTGCCTGTTACGTTGCACTTTACATCTGTAACCATACAAATTGTTTTCGTTTTTCCCGAAAGCGTATAATAATATGCTAAAACATCTGGTGTTTCTGGTGGAACAACTTTACACAATTCATTTGGAGCTAACACAGGTAAATTACTTATTGAATGAACAGATTCAGGAAATACTGTTCCATTCGTCAATCCTACTTTAAAAGTTATCTTTCCCTTTGCACTTTTGCCCTTTGTGATATCTGACTGTGGAATTTTTATACAACACAGATATTTAGTACCAGATAAATCACTTGTCCAATTACTAACATTATTTTCTGTAAACGATACCTGGTCTTATTCCATTACTTGTAATTTATTTATAAAAATGATATATTGTATCATATAATTTCACAAAACGGTCGTTCGTGCAGAATGTTATTTCGTTTGATATCGGGCAGACACCGTAGAAAGGAAGAAAAATGAACTGTAAAATCAGAAAATGGGAGTTGACGGACGCAGGCGATCTGGCAGCGGCTCTGTCCAATACAAAGATTCAAGATAATCTTCGGGACGGACTGCCCTATCCTTACACCGAGCGGGACGGATTGCATTATATTTCTGAAATGCTTTCCGCAGATCAGAATAATACGTTTGCTTTTGCAATTACGGCAGAAGAGAAAGCAATCGGAAGTATCGGCGTTTTTCGGCAGAGTAATATCCATAAGCAGACTGCGGAATTGGGATACTATATTGCCGAGGAATACTGGGGCAGGGGAATCATGACCGAAGCCGTAAGACAAATTTGCGCGTATGTCTTTGAAAAAAGCGATATCATCCGCATCTATGCAGAACCGTTTGCATACAACACGGCCTCCTGCCGGGTACTCGAAAAAGCCGGTTTTCAATATGAGGGAACATTGAGAAAGAACGCTGTAAAAAAAGGGAAAGCGATTGATATGAAAATGTACTCTCTGCTGAAAACAGATCTGTAACATCGGGTTTTCTAATAAGAGTAATTCAGAAACGGAGTTTACTATGGACAGATCACATCTTCCGATCGGAGTATTTGATTCCGGGGTAGGCGGCGTCAGCGTTCTCCGGGAACTGCGAAAACTGATGCCAAATGAAAATTACATATTTTACGGCGATTCAAAAAATGCGCCATATGGAACAAAAGATACAGAAACTGTACGACAGCTAACCTGCCAGGATGCCGAACACCTGCTGAAACAGGGCGTGAAAGCGCTTGTCGTAGCCTGCAATACCGCGACCAGCGCCGCGATCTCCACACTGCGTCAAAAATACAAAAATATTCCGGTGATCGGCATTGAACCGGCATTAAAACCTGCCATAGAAAAAAATCCCGGACATCTTGCACATCCGAAGATCCTGGTGATGGCAACGCCGATGACGCTGCGTGAGGAAAAGTTTCATCAGCTGATGTGTCTGTACGAATTTCATGCGGATATCTTCCCTCTGCCCTGCCCTGGTCTGGTCGAGTTTGTAGAGCATGGAGAGTTTGACGGAGAACATGTTACAGCTCTTTTAGAATATCTGTTCCGTCCTTACCGGAACAGTAAGATTGATGGGGTTGTCCTCGGCTGCACGCATTACCCTTTTGTAAAAAAAGCAATTCAAAAAGTTATCGGATCACAGATCCCTCTGTTTGACGGAGGAGCGGGAACTGCCCGCGAGACAAAGAGACGCTTAAAACAGGAAGGACTGTGCAACAGGTCAGCAAAAACCGGGACGGTTGTATTTCAGAACAGCCTGCAGGATACGTTTATTCTGGACCTGTGCAGGCAGCTGCTTGAGCGATAAAAAGAAATGGAAAAGTCTGGAAAAGTTAATATTTCTTTTTGAGATTTGACACATTTTGTACACATTTATTGCATATACTAGCTATATCGAAAGGAGTTCATCCTTTCCTCCTTTCGAAAATTTCCTTTTTATAGAGAAACATTTTCATAACTAAACTCCTTGTAAAAAGCTTCCGGATTTTATTCCGGAAGCTTTTTATTATACGTGAAAGAATTTTTGCCGTGCCGCAGGGTGCAGCCCGTTTTTCCTTTGAAATAAAAGCACCCCGGGCAGAACCCATTCGCATCGTTTATAAATTTTTCACTTTCGCGATATCAATTGGCGTCAGCTGCTGCATTGCCGTCTCAAGACTTAATGCCAGCGCGTTTGCCGTATCCATCGCTGTGATACAGTAAACGCCAGTCTCAATCGCATTGCGGCGAATCAGAAAACCGTCCCTTGTCTTGTCCCCGTTCCCCTGCGTCGGCGTGTCAATGACAAGATCAATCTTATGGCCAAGGATCAGATCCATGACATTCGGCGACTCCTGTGTAATTTTATTGACGCGCAGCGCATCGACACCGTGTTTCTGCAAATATTTGGCCGTGCTTCTTGTCGCATAAATCTTATATCCGAGCGCTGCAAAACGTTTTGCGACAGCTACCGCTTCCGGCTTATCCGCATCTTTGACTGTAATAATCATCTGCCTGTGCTTTGGCAGTGTAATGCCAGCACCAAGAAATGCCTTGTAGAGCGCTTCGTTAAAACTTTTTGCAATGCCCAGGCACTCGCCGGTCGATTTCATCTCAGGACCAAGCGAGATCTCTGCTCCCCGCAGCTTCTCAAAAGAAAATACAGGCATTTTTATCGCAATATAATCGGCCTGCGGCGCAAGTCCAATCGGACAGGATAACCCGCGCAGCGTATTGCCCATAATCACTTTTGCGGCGAGGTCTACAATCGGAATACCCGTCACCTTGCTGATATAGGGCACTGTCCTTGAAGAACGCGGATTTACCTCAATCACATAGACTTCTTCATTCATCGCAATAAACTGGATATTGATCAGCCCGACTACATGAAGCGCCTGCGCAAGCCGTTTTGTGTACTCTACAATCGTTTCTTTTACATGGCTGCTGATCGTAGGAGCGGGGTAGACAGAAATACTGTCGCCGGAATGGATTCCGGTGCGCTCAATATGCTCCATAATTCCCGGAATCAGGATATCCGTTCCGTCGCATACCGCATCCACTTCTATTTCCTTTCCCTGGAGGTATTTATCGACGAGAATCGGATGATCCTGTACAATCTGATTGATCATCGTAATAAATTCCTCAATCTCCCCGTCATGAAACGCAATGCGCATCCCCTGTCCGCCGAGTACATAAGAAGGTCTGACCAGAACAGGATAACCGAGACTGTTTGCTACTTTTTTGGCCTCTTCCACCGTATATACGGTCCCGCCTGCCGCCCGCGGAATGCCTGTTTTCTCCAGAATCTCATCAAACAGCTCACGATCCTCCGCCGCATCCACATCCTCGGCTTTTGTGCCAAGAATCGTAACGCCCATTCGCATCAGGCTTTCGGTCAGCTTAATCGCAGTCTGACCGCCAAACTGCACGACTGCTCCGTCCGGTTTTTCCAGTTTCACAATCGCCTCGACGTCCTCCGATGTCAGTGGCTCAAAATACAGCTTGTCCGCAATATCAAAATCGGTGGAAACAGTTTCAGGATTGTTATTGACAATCACAGTCTCCCATCCCTCTTCCGAAAATGCCCAGGTACAGTGCACACTGCAGTAATCAAATTCAATACCCTGCCCGATCCGAATCGGGCCGGATCCAAGCACAAGGACTTTTTTCTTTGGATGCGTCTCCTTTGCCTCATTCTCACTTCCGAATACTGAGTAATAATACGGCGTAGCCGCTTCAAATTCCGCCGCGCAGGTGTCAACCATCTTATAGGCCGCGACAATCCCGTTTTCATAGCGCAGATCGTGTATTTCCGCCTCGCTCTTTCCGGTCAGTTTCGCAATCACGCTGTCCGGAAACTGCATCCGCTTTGCCTCTTTTAAAAGATCGATCGTAAGCGGTTCTCTCTGCAGGCGCGTTTCCATTTCGACCAGTATCGCAAGCTTGTCCAGAAACCACCGGTCAATCCGCGTAATCTCATATAAAACGTTATTGTCATAACCGCGCCGTATCGCTTCGGCAATCAGCCAGATCCTGCGGTCGTCGGCTCTGCCGAGCATTTTCTTCAGCGCATCGTCTGAGAGGGCGGTAAAATCATAAGACATCAGGCCCTCGACATGCTGCTCCAGCGAGCGGATCGCTTTCATCAGCGCGCCCTCGAAGTTATCGCAGATGCTCATCACTTCACCCGTCGCTTTCATCTGCGTCGTCAGCGTCCGTTTTGCGGTGATAAATTTGTCAAACGGCAGACGCGGAATTTTTACCACACAGTAGTCAAGCATCGGTTCGAAGCAGGCATAGGTTTTATCTGTAATCGCATTCTTAATTTCGTCCAGCGTATAACCCAGCGCAATCTTTGCTGCCACTTTCGCAATCGGGTATCCGGTTGCTTTTGACGCAAGCGCAGAAGAACGGGAAACACGCGGATTTACTTCAATCACACAATATTCAAACGTATCGGGGCAAAGCGCATACTGCACGTTACAGCCGCCCGTAATATTTAACTCTGTAATAATATTTAACGCGGAAGTGCGAAGCATCTGGTACTCTTTGTCTCCGAGCGTCTGTGAGGGAGCTACCACAATGGAATCGCCGGTATGCACGCCGACCGGGTCAATATTTTCCATATTGCAGACGGTAATACAGTTTCCGGCCGCATCGCGCATCACTTCATATTCGATTTCTTTCCAGCCTGCTATGCAGCGCTCAACCAGGACCTCCCCGACACGGCTTAACCGCAGTCCGTTCGTTAAAATTTCGATCAGTTCGTTCTCATCGTGCGCAATGCCGCCGCCGCTGCCTCCCAGCGTAAATGCCGGGCGCAGCACAACAGGATATCCAATCGTATTTGTAAACCGAATCCCGTCGTCAATGTTATTTACGACGAGGGACGCCGCACATGGCTCGCCTATTTTTTCCATGGTATCCTTAAAGGCCTGGCGGTCTTCCGCCTTAAAAATCGTCTCCGCCGTAGTTCCGATCAAACGCACGCCATACTTTTTAAGGATTCCCTTTTCGGAAAGCTCCATTCCAAGGTTAAGCCCCGCCTGGCCGCCCAGCGTCGGCAGCAGCGAATCCGGACGCTCTTTTGCAATAATCTGCTCTAAAACGGGAACCGTCAGCGGCTCTATATATACTTCATCCGCAATATCTCTGTCGGTCATAA
Organism: uncultured Roseburia sp.; assembly: GCA_947088675.1. Lineage (GTDB taxonomy): Bacteria > Bacillota > Clostridia > Lachnospirales > Lachnospiraceae > Roseburia. The sequence goes on along the minus strand of CAMUHN010000006.1, from coordinate 63,370 downwards.
TAGTCGCAGGATTGGAATTGACAAGTACAACCTCAATGCCCTCCTCTTTCAGGGAGCGGCATGCCTGCGTACCTGCATAGTCAAATTCCGCCGCCTGACCGATGACGATAGGGCCGGAACCGATCACCAATACTTTTTTTATGTCTGTTTTTCTGGGCATCTCTTTCTCCCTCCGCTTATTGATTTTGCCGCATCATGGCAAGAAACCGGTCGAACAGGTATGATGAGTCGCACGGGCCGGGACATGCTTCCGGATGAAACTGAACCGTAAAAATCCGCTTTCCGATATAGGAAAGCCCCTCGTTTGTCCCGTCATTGACATTGACAAATGCCGGCTTTGCAACGGCGGGATCTATCTGTGTTTCATCCACGACATATCCGTGGTTCTGTGAGGAAATATAGACACGTCCCGTCTTAAGGTCTTTGACCGGATGGTTGCCCCCGCGATGCCCGTATTTCATTTTATGTGTCTTTCCTCCTGTGGCAAGCGCCATCAGCTGATGCCCCAGACAGATTGCAAAAATCGGCGTATCCGATTCATAGAGAGCCCGAATCTGTGTAATTATTTCGGTGCAGTCTTTCGGATCGCCCGGACCGTTGCTGAGCATAATACCGTCCGGACGCGACGAAAGGATCTCTTCCGCTTTCGTATGGGCCGGATAAACAGTCACTTCGCATCCCCGTTTATTTAACGACTGCGCAATATTGTTTTTCGCGCCCAGATCAAGCAGCGCAACCTTTTCTCCGGTTCCCCGCAGCACATATTTCTCGCTGCATGTCACCTGTTCCACAACATTGCCTATCCGAAAGGAACGGATACGCGGGAGCACTTCTTCCATACAATAGTCTTCCCTGGTTGTAATCATCCCGTTCATTGTCCCTCTGTCACGCAAAATTTTTGTGAGAGACCGCGTGTCAATTCCGGCTATCCCGGGAATATCATATTTTAACAGAAAGTCCTGAATTGTCCCTTCGCTGCGAAAATTACTTGGCATCCGTGATAATTCCCTGACAATATACCCATTTGTCCATGGCCGCTTCGACTCCATATCCGGCGTAACGCCATAATTTCCTATTAACGGGTATGTCATAACAACAGCCTGTCCCGCATAGGACGGATCTGTCAGCACTTCGAGATAACCTGTCATCGACGTGTTAAACACAATCTCACTGACTGCTTCACGCGCCGAGCCGATGCTTACTCCCTCAAATACTGTCCCGTCTTCGAGTATCAAATATGCTTTCATATTTCTGCCCTTTCCGCTTTGCTATTCCCCATATTGCCCCCGCACAGGACGTCAGATCAGCGCCATAAGCGCCGCCGCTGCCGAAATCACCGATGCCGCCAGAAAGAATACTATGGTAAGTATTACTACCGTCTTTGCTTTCACCGGTTTGGTCGGATACGGTTCGTTCTCCTTTTTGCATAACGGTGTAAAGATATATTCCAGAGGCAGCATATCAAGCTCCGTGTGTACCCCGCGCATTTGCGCATATCCGCGATGATAGAAAAACGGCGCGCAGGCCGCCGGAATCACATGCGCCGTAATACGCCTTGCGCCAAGATCGTTGACCGCAAACTCCGCCATATTGGCAAGCAGCTGCGTGCCAATCCCCTGCCTCTGATAGGACGGATGCACATAGAGCATTGTGACATGCGCTCCGTTTTGCATCGCGCTCACTCCGCACAAAAGCTGGCCGTCCAGCGCGCCCCAGACATAAAGTTCCCCCGCCAAAAGCTGCCTGCTTAAGGAATTTAAGTCGATATAGTCATAAAACTGCTGCACCATTGCCGGCGAGCTGACATAATTTCTGGCACATGTCTCATAGACTCCCCTTGCAAGCAGTATGACACTCTGTAGTTCGTTATATTTCATGAAACGTATTTCCATTGGAACCTCCGCGCATAGCCGCCGCTTTTTATTTTTTGAACAGTTTCGAAAAAAAAGACTGCTTTTCCTCTTTCTGCAGTTCTTTCTGCTTACGTCCGGGTACCAGCCCCTCATCAAAACGAAGCTCTTTTGCAAATGCCTGTCCGTTAATTTTTTCACACATAACAGTCAATGTTCCCATCATTGTCTCCATCATGCGCTTTGCATTGCCCGCCATACGATTTTCATACTCGGTCATTTCCTCTTCGCCCCTGCCGTTTTGGCAGTCATCTCCAAGCACGCGCAGCTTTGTCAGACGGTCTCTCTGCTCCTTTCGCACCACGCTAAGGAAGCGGCTGACAAGCATATTGTGTGCGTCATCCCCCGTATAACAGAGATATTCTTCGATGGAAGCGCCGCTTTCAAACCCCACTTCATAAAATCTGTCATAGACACGACAGATTTCAACTGCCGCTTCCCTCAAAAGTATCCCGCACGCTCTCGGATCCTCCCAGTACAGAGATTCCGCATCGCGCAAAATCGTTCCCATCTTTTTGTATTTTTCCTGCATCCACGCCGGCGTATTCGTACCGTTCTCCAAAAAGTCAAAATTCATTGCCAGGAACTGCCCCCGTTTCTATAAAAAACTTCTGCTTATGAAAAAAACATCTGTTTCACTTCTTCCACCGGCATCTCTTTCCCCGTATAAAGTTTGAACGCACAGACTCCCTGCCAGAGCAGCATGCCAGTCCCGTCGATGCAGATACAGCCTGCCTCCCCCGCCTCTTTTAACAGCCTTGTCTGTTTTGGATTGTACACGGCGTCCGCCACCACAAGCCCTTTGCGAAATGCACGCGTATCTTTCACTACGCTCTCATTCTCATGCGGTTTCATTCCCACAATGGTTGCATTGACAAAAATATCGCTGTCCCCAATCTCCTCCGTCATCTTTGCCGTATCCGCAATATCATAGACGTTCACCGTGCAGCCTTTCGCTTCCTGCCGGATTTTGTCCGCTGTCTCAAGCGTGCGCGCAAAAAAGTCGTCCCTGATATTAAATATGGAAATTTCCCTCACGCCGTCCAGTGCGCACTGCACCTGTATTGCGGTCGCTGCTCCTCCCCCTCCGGCTACCGTAATTTTTTTCCCCCGGATGTCCACGCCGTGATCTTCCAAATTTCTGACAAATCCTTCCCCGTCCGTAATATAGCCGGTCAATCTGCCGTTATCATTTACAATCGTATTGACTGCGCCGACCATGCGCGCTGCAGCAGACAGCTCATCCATATATTTTGCCGCTTCCACTTTGCACGGCATTGTGACATTCATACCGCGCATCCGAAAAGTTTTCATCGCCTCAAGCGCCGACTTTACCTGATCTTTTCCAATATCAAACGCAACATACGCATAGTCAAGTCCAAGCTGTTCGAAACTGTAATTATACATCGCGGGCGACCCGGAATGCCCTACCGGCGATCCGATCAGCGCCAACAGCCCTGTATGTCCTGAAATTCTACGCTCCATATCTGCTCCCATGCCTCTCTTCCGTTTCGATTCCATCACTTTATCACATCAAATACTTATAACATAATACCTATTTTTCCCATTCTTTTCAATACCCGCAGCATAAAAAATCCACCATTTTGCAATGGTGGATTAAAAAAGGGGGAGAATTTATGAAAAAAGTTCTATCACGCTTCTGTGATATATTTAATATAAACTTGATTTATGAAATCACATTGTATAAATTTTGAATACTCTTTGAAGAAAATGTAAAATTTTTAATTTTTGTATGCTGCCAGCTTTTCCAGAAGCTCTTCACATATTTTATGTATGCTTTTTTTGTCCGTATCGACCACAAGATCCGCCGCACTCTCGTATGCGCTGCGCCTTTTTTCCATCAAAGAAGAAATATATTCTTCGTTCATATGCCCGTTTAAAATGGGACGGCCCGTCGAATTTTTCACGCGTCCCAAAATCGTCGCAGGCTGCGCGCGAAGCAGGACAATCCGGCTGCTCTTTTTTAAATTAACAACATTCTCCTCCCGCATCACCAGACCGCCGCCGCACGAAATCACTGACTGCGCGCATTCGAGAAGCGATACGACAATACGGCTCTCGCAATCACGAAAATACGGCTCTCCGTATTTTTCGAATATTTCAGTGATCGCCATCCCCTCCTTTTGCACAATCATTTCATCCGTCTCGTACTCCTGCAGATTTAACATCTGCTTTAAGTGATGCGACACTGTACTTTTTCCGGCGCCCATAAATCCGATCAGCGCAATATTATATGGATAACCCATTTTTTTATTTAAAGTTTCTCTGTCCCTGTCGGCATTCTCAAATCTCACACTAACCTCCATTCCGAACTTCCCCTCACGCTACCAGCAGAGTACCTCATGCCCCTCTTCTGTCACAAGCACCATAATCTCCCATTGCGCTGAGGGCAGCCCGTCCTCCGTATAGACCTCCCAGTCATTTTCATCATCGACATAAATTTCAACGCGGCCCATATTTATCATCGGTTCGATTGTAAAAATCATACCGGGCGCCATAAGCATTTCCTGTCCCCGTTTGCTGTTATAACTGACCCAGGGTTCCTCATGAAATTCGAGACCAACGCCATGTCCCCCGATCTCCCGCACAACGGTATAACCGTTTGCATAAGCATGGTCATGCACCGCCTGTCCCATATCGCCGAGAAAGCCCCATGGCTTTACTTCTTTTAAGCCAAGCTCTACGCATTCTTTTGTCACCTCGACCAGTCTCTTTTTCTCTGCACCAACCTCCCCGATGCAGTACATTCTGGACGAATCGGAAAAATAACCGTTTAGAATTGTGGAACAGTCTATATTTAAGATATCACCCTCTTTTAATACGACATCTTTGGACGGAAATCCGTGACAGACCTGTTCATTCAGAGAAGTACAGACAGAAAACGGGTACCCCTCATAGTTGAGCGGGGCCGGTATCCCGCCCATGGATGTTGTGATATCATATACGATCCGATCAATCTCCGCCGTATTCATACCGGCATGAATATGTGTATCCAGATAATCCAAAACTGCAATATTTATTTTACAGCTTTCCCGTATTCCCGCAATCTGATCTTTATTTTTAATCAGATCACGCGTCGGAACAATATGACGCTGTGCGCCAATAAACGCAATTTTTTCGTCAAATGCCTGATGGCAGGTCTTATATTTCCTGCCGCTTTTACACCAGCACGGATCATTTCTTCCTATCTTAACGGGCGACGCCGCTGTTGTCCTGCCGTTTGTATGGCGCCGTTCTCTTCCAACCACTTTGGATGTCATATTTCCCCCATTCTGCCGCCAGCGCGGCTGTTGTCCTGTGCAATCGTTTCTGTCTCTTCTAATGATCTACCGTGATGCCCCCGAAATTAACTTTATCCCAGACATCTTCATAAATTTCAACCTCATGTTCTTCAAGCATCCGTTTGTATGCTTCTCCCTGAAACGAAAATCCGTCGTATTCCACCCCCTGCACTTCGGCAAGTACCGCCTGATATTTCTCCGCCAGTGCAACGCGGCGGATGGACTCGTCGATCTCCTCTTTTTCAACGCCGAGCGCTTCTCTCTGCTCTTCGTCCAAATCACTCCAGAAATCGGTCTGCGCCCCTTCCAAAAGACGCTCCTCCTCTTCGTTTAGCGTGATGCCGCCGGCTCTTGCAAGCTCATACAATATAAAATCATGGACGGCCATATCCATCACGGTTTCCTTTGATTCAACCCGAATCACTGTCTGGTTTGACGCAATACGCCAAAATGCCCCCGTATCCTGGTCATCGTAGATTGTGGCATATTTTTCGATCATTCCCTCTTCGTATGCAATATAAAAGGCAAGTTCACGCAGCAAAATCTCATCCCCGTCCACAATCGCCACCGCCAGGTCAAGATTTTCCTTGTAATCCATATAATTTTCCCGCTTTCCGGTCCGCATCGTATAAACGCCCAGCGCCACGACAAGAACAAGAAGCAGCGCCACAAACTTTGTCGTCTGTCTCATCCGTACCTCCGTGAATCCGCTTCGCGGAATTTCAAATTCGTATGAAAAATGTCCGATCTGTTTTTACAGAACGCGCCTGATGGTAGAAATCGTCCGGTAGGTAGCCGTCCCGTAACAAACGCCTGTCTTTGGCGTTGACGCGTGGATAATACGCCCGCCTCCGATATAAATTGCGACATGGCCTGGATAGCACACAATATCGCCGGGTTTTGCGTTTTCATAGCTGACAGCCTTACCGCAGCTTTGCATAGCGGAAGAGGAACGCGGCAGCGATATCCCAAAATGCCCAAATACCGCCATTACATAGTAAGAACAGTCTGTCCCGCTTGTCAGGCTGTTTCCGCCGTAAACATACGGCACACCCAGAAACTGTTCCGCATAGGCAACTACTGCGCTTCCGCTTACGCCCGATGAATAGGACGGATCCAGCCCGCTGTCCGTCAGGCCGCTTGTCCCCGAAGCGGCGGAGCCCGCAGGCGGCTTTGTTGTTCCGGCTGTTTCGGTCGTTCCGGCTGTTCCGGTCGTTCCGGTTGTATCGGACGGTTTTTGGGATGACCCCGTTGTGCCTGCCGTCTCGGAACCTGCAGATTCGCTGGAGGAAGCCGTCGGTTTTTTCTTTTTTGCCTCCTCCTCTTTTTTCTTTTTCTCCTCCGCTTTTCGCCGCTCTTCCTCCTGCCTTGCGCGCTCCCGCTCTATAATCTGGTTCTGCTCGCGCACCGTCTTTGCATACTGGCTGGCCAATGCCTGCGCTTTTGTCAGCTTTGCGGAAAAATTGTCAAGTTCGGCGCTCTTTTTTGCAATCATGGATTCCAGTGAGCTCTGCTGTTCTTCATAGCTTAACTTCAGTTCCTCCATCTCTTCCATGCCGTTTTCAAGTTCCGCCTTGAGCTGTTCTACCTGCGTGACGGTATTCTGGTATTTTTCCAGCAGCGACCGGTCATACTCGTACACTTCATTCACATATTCAACACGGTTTAAAAAATCAGTAAAGCTGTCGGCGCCGACCAGCGCATCCATAAAAGACTGATTTCCGTTTTCATACATATACTGAATGCGCAGCTTCATCGCTTCATATTGTTCTGCTTCATCATTCTGCGCAGCTTTCAGTGACGATTCGGCCTCACTGATTTTAACCTCCTGCGCCTCCATGTCGGCTTTCAGTATGTCCATATCCGTCAAAAGCGCCATCAATTCATTGTCATAGGCGTTCATCTGCGCCTGCAGGCTGTTCTGCACGGCGTGAATATCGTCAATCTCCCGATTGACCTCGTTTAAATTGTTCTGCGCCTCCTGGCGTTTATTTTCCGCTTTCCTGATCGTAGATGCAAACGCCGTTGAAACGCATGTGACCCCCATCACCCCTGCAAGGAGGAGTGAAAGGGCCCTTTTTTGGAAACGGTATCTTCGTACACGGCTGTCTCGATTTTTCAATAGCAAAAACCTCCTTTGTATTTTGTAACAGAATTGTTTTTTGCCTCTCGGTTTTTTAGTATATCACATTTTTTCCTCTGCGCCTACACTTTTTTTATAATCAATATCTGGTCGCCCGGCGTAAGCGTCTGCGTCTTTAACTGATTTGTCTCCATAATATCGGCTACTGTCGTATGATTCTCTTTCGCAATATTCCAAAGACTGTCGCCCTGCTTTATAATATAACCGACCAGCCCGGGGCTTTGCTTTAACGCTTCCATATCCAGCGGTTCCTCGTTCACTTCCTCGATATTCATCACTGACATCTCGTCAAATACCATGAGATCAAGATGAATTACCGCTTTCATTTCGATATGTTCCTGGTCAAGCATCACAGCCGAGAGCTGTTCCACGCCGCATTCCAGCTCCACATGCGCATCTTTGGGCATATCAGGCACTTCCAGCAGCTGCGAAAACGGATAGATTTCCCTTGCCGTGCCAACCGGCATATGATCGTCTGTCGTAATATAGAGCAGCTCCACCGTTAAAATGCCCTCGGCCATCACACCCTCCGGCGTAATCTCTTTGTGTTCCAGAAGAACATTTCCCTCACAGGCGCAGATCTGTAAAATTTTTTCCTGATTTCCGGAAAGCACCATCTGCTCGACAAGCCGCTGTTTCGCGTAATTTTTCATCCTCAAATTTTCAAGCCCGCGCTGCTTTCGCACCGGAATCAGGTTTCTGGTAAGCGAATAAATATCTTCCAGCAGATCAAATGTCTCTTCCTGCCAGATATGAATATCCATATCAAGCGCAAGCTCCAGCACAAAAATACGCTCTTCCCCGTCATAATCCTGTTTTACTTCAAGCTCCATCGTTACAGGTGTAATTTTCACCTTATAGAGATTTCCCTCTGCAGCCGCCTCCTTGTCTACAGAACAGGAGAGAGGCACTGTTGTCTCAAACCACTGCAGCCTCTCCCCTTCCTCCTCGGAATAAAGGATCGCAACCAGAATTTCTCCGTTCACACCAATCGCGCCGTCTTTCAAAAAGCTCTCAACACTGCGCAGTTCTATACTCTTCCAGAGTACTTCATGCACATTCGGCTTGCTCGACGGTAAAACAATCTCGGTTTTCTGTCGGCAGATGTCGCGTTCCGCCAGTACAAGACGCAGCATTTGCGTACTTTTCACTTTCTGTTCGCATCCGCCGGGCTCGCTCACTCCCGTCGTAAACGATTCGTCTACTTCCTCCTCGGATGCCGTGCGCAAAACAACGACTGCCCGAACACTCAGCTTTCGGGAATTGATCACGCCGATGGTGATATCCTCAATCTCGCCGCCAACTTTGACCTTGTCATAATCGACAAGCCCTTCCATGTTTAATTTTTCCTGAAACGGAATTTCACCGCGCAGGCAGCTGATCTTTCCGTTCTCCTGATCGCTGCGGTAGAGCACGCGAAATACCATGCTCCCTTTGACCCATGCGGCGCCGTTTGACGCATTGACCTCGTCAAATCGCAGTTCGCCTTTCTCTTTTAGTACCTTTACAATATCCGGCCTGTAATCCGGCACATTGTAATCGTCATCCAATGTAATCTGACTGATGGCACTGATTTTTTCCTGTTTTCTATGTACGCCTATCTTATTCAGTTCCATAAAAAATCCCCCGTCTCCGAATCTTTGTATACATCCTATTCGGAAACAGGGAACTTTATGACGTCAGTGCCGTAATTTTAACAAAGTTTCATTCGTATATCTCGTGTAATGATATCGGAGTAGCTGAAAGACAAGAGCTGCGGAGGGTTTCCCTCCCTGTCATCCTGAACCAATACCGTAAAAACACTGGGGTACGCACCCTGAATAACTCCTTCCTGTACATCCACCTTATTGCGCCCCTTATCAAGTTTGATCAGTACTTTCCTGCCGCATTGCTGATAAATCGAAGCCCGAACTTTATTGATCTCTGCCTGTTCCATAGTTCTACCTCCTTGCTGGAAAAACTTCCGTTCAAGTATATCACTTTGTGAAAAAACTGTCAACAGCAGGAAATACCGGCAAATCTGCCAATTCTACTCAAATATAATATTCTCTTCCCTCTTTTCCGTGACGATCACGATATACGGAAAACTCGGACTTGCATTCACCTGCTCGCCCTTTCTTGGCCCGATTAACTCCGTGTCAAACAGTACCGTATTTGTCGTCAGGTACAAATCCCGCACGCAGATACTGTAACCGCCAGTCTCCTGTTCGCCATAGCCATGCACCAGATACATACTGTCCTCCGTCTCATAGGTCAGTTTGAAATCAGCCGCTTTCTTTTCCTCAATCATGGTTTTTAACTCCTCCGGAATATCCGCTTCCTCTACAATCGCATATTCCAGGTCTTTCACCTTTGTGCCGCTTGATTTTTCCACGCTGCACCCAAAAAATGATCCGGAGAACAGACATAACAGCAAAATCCCGGCTATTTTTCGGATATGTATTTTTTTCAATCGAATCCCCCCAGTCGCGTTATTATTTTCATTTTATGCGGGATAAAATTTCGTTATGAAAAAAACTATTGTCTTTCCCGAATTTTCCTTATATAATATATGGAAAAAAAGAAAGGCTTTTATCATGATCCGTCTTATCCTGATTCTACTATTTTTAGTGATCTATTTTATCCTCGGAATCCCCATACTCGTCATTGAGTGGATGATCGGAAAATTTAACAGACATGCCGCGGACTTAAGCCAGCTGCGCATAGTGCAGGCTGCATTTCGCATCATTCTGTTTCTCGCCGGCACAAAACTGACCGTAATCGGAGAGGAAAATGTTCCGAAAGATATTCCGGTTCTCTATATCGGAAATCACAGAGGATTTTTTGATACTGTGATTACCTACGCGCGATGCCCCGGCCTGACCGGTTATATCGCAAAAGACTCAATGACGCACGTGCCGTTTCTCTCTACCTGGATGAAACGGCTGCACTGCCTGTTTATGAACCGGGACGATGTGAAAGAAGCGTTAAAGACAATACTGGCAGGCATCGACAATATCAAAAACGGCATTTCTGTCTGTATTTTTCCGGAAGGTACCAGAAATACGACAGACGAATTGATGCTTCCGTTCAAGGAGGGCAGTTTTAAGATCGCAACAAAAACCGGCTGCCCCATTGTCCCAATGGCGATCACCGGTTCCGCCGATATTTTTGAAAACCATTTTCCCTGGATTCGAAAAGCGCATGTCACATTGGAATATGGGAAACCAATTTTGCCTGGTGAACTTGACAAAGCCGAACAGAAAAAAATAGGCCAGAAATGCCAGAATATCATTCAGGAAATGTTGCAACAGCACAACTAAATATACGATATCGTATTTTTCACAATACAAACTGGACATCCATACAATTATTTGTTAAAATTATACAAAAACATACGGTTTATCTTCCGGATGAATCGAATAAAAACGAGCTTCCCGCAAAACGGAAGAGAAAGAGTGAAAGTATGGATAATCCAAAAAAATCATCGGAAAACACACATGGTCCAAACAGTCAGGGACTTCACCTGCGAAAGATTGCAAAGAGTTCCGTTTTTGCACTGATTCTCGGCGGCGCATTGTTACTGATTTCGATCGCGCTCAATTTCTATGTCATGCTGATGGAAGAGGACCGGCTGGAGACGACCCGATATTTAAATCAGTACCGTCTTGGCTCCAAAGCGCTGACCTACGCGGTTCAGGCATATGCGGTAACAGGCAACGAAGACTATTACAATGACTACATGCGGGAACTCAATGAGGATAAAACCAGGGATATCGCCTGGGCGGGACTGAAAAAGAACAATATCAAAGCGGATGAATGGAAAGAAATGGAAATTATTGCTCAGCTGTCCGACGGGCTTGTCCCTCTGGAAGAAAAGGCGATGGCGGCAGTCTCTGCAGGAAATCGCGAGGAGGCAGTAGCTTATGTATTCGGCGACCAGTACAAAGCTGACATTGCAACCATCAACTCGCAGACAACCGCGGCAATCGACCGAATCCAGGATCGGCTGAACAAAAAGAAAAATATGCTGGCAGTAATACAGGTTACGGTAGAATTGCTGTTTCTTCTCTCGTTTATCTATGTAACCCGACAGATTATCGCAGCGATCAGATTTTCCCGGGAAGAACTTCTCGTACCGATCACAAACGTATCCGATCAGATGGTTGCCATGTCGGAGGGAAATCTTCATATGGCGTTTGAAATGACGGCGGATGAAAGCGAAGTCGGAAGAATGGTTTCCGCAATCATATTTATGAAAACGAATCTGACCGGCATCATCAGCGAAATTACGGCCGTTTTGGAACAGATGGGAAACGGCAATTATGAAATTTCACTGGAGCAAAATTATGTTGGTGAATTTGAGGCTATCCGCGATTCTTTTTATAAAATCAGCCAGGAAATTCGACATACATTACATACGCTTCGTGAAATGTCCGATCAGGTCAGCGGCGGCTCCATGCAGCTGGCCGATGCAGCAACAAATCTCGCCGAGGCAAGTACCGTACAGGCTTCCACCGTCGCCGATCTCTCTACGCTGACCGAAAACCTTTATACCGATATGGAAAAAAATTCCAGCGAAGCAAGGGAATGCGTGGAAATCGCTTCCACTGCAGGTAAGACGCTTTCCATCGGCAATGAAAAAATGCAGGATTTAAAAGAGGCAATCGAAGAAATCAAAAAATGTTCGGAAGAAATCAATGCTATTATCGGTGCAATTGAGGATATCGCATCGCAGACGAATCTGCTTTCCCTGAATGCCGCAATTGAAGCCGCACGCGCCGGGGAGGCAGGCAAAGGTTTTGCGGTTGTTGCAGAACAGGTCAAAAACCTTGCGGAAGAATCTGCAAACTCCGCAAGAGAAACGACCCGCCTGATTGAAACAACGGTAGCCGCCGTTGAAAAAGGGAATGCAATTGCCGATGAAACCGCTGCAAATATTGAAGAAGTAATGGTAGGCGCAATGCAGGCCACCCAAAAAATGAACCAGATTTCAGATCTGCTGAACCAGAATGTTCAGTATATGAGAAAAATTGACGATGATCTTGGCGATATTTCAGAAGCAGTGGACAACAATGCCGCGATCTCACAGGAAACGGCCGCGATCTCACAGGAACAAAGCGGGCAGGTAGAGAAAATGGTCGAATTGATGGACAAATTTGTTATTTAAGAAACAATCTATTGTCAGGATGAAAAAGAACCGGTCCAAAAACCGGTTCTTTTTTTATATCTGTACAAAGCGGTCCGCTTCTTTTTTTAATTCTCCTGCAATCAGACTGTTGTTTTCCATCTCCGAAGATATTTTGGAAATTCCTTTGACCAGATTATTGGTATTTGACGCCGCTGTCGTAATCCCGTTTGCACTCTCGGATACGGACTCCGATATCCCGTTCATAGCGTCCGTGATATTACGGATCAAATGCTTTAACTCTCCGGACATATTCGTAAACTGTTCTACAATATCATTGACATGTACCGCATCCTGATTATACTGTCTTCCGGATGCGACAAACGCATCATAATCAGGCATAATATTGTCATGAATATATTTCACAATGGCATCCGAATTTGCGATCAGCTGATTTACGGCTGTTACTACCATATTATTGATGGTCTGGATATTGTTTGCCGCCTCTCTGCTGGAATCTGCCAGCTGTCGGATTTCATCGGCGACCACCGCAAAGCCTTTGCCCGCATCCCCGGCCCTGGCTGCCTCTATGGAAGCATTTAAGGCAAGAAGATTCGTCTGGCTGGAAATGTTGAGAATCTCGTCAGTCAGATCATTGACTCTTGACACACTCCTGCTGTCTTCAATCGCCAAACGCAGCTTTTCTATAATCTCACTGATCACCGTGCTGGTACTCTGCTTATTCTCAATCGCGGTATTCTCAAGCGTAGACGCTCTTTTCTGCATCTCGTTTGCATAGGACAAAAGCCCCTTGGACGCATCTGCAAGTTCTCCCACGTTTGAATCCACGTCTATTGTACTCTCGTTTACAGTTGTTACGGTAGAAGACATCTCCTCCATTGAAGCGGAAAGCTGTTCCATCACAGATGAAATATCGCAGGAACTGTCGTTTGCAGTCGAAACATTGTTCTGCACTGCATTGACAATCTTCTCCAGGCGATTTGAATTTGTGATGATTTTGCCCATAATGCCCTGCAGCGTTTCCAGAAACGTATTGATACCGCCCGCCAGCTGCCCAATCTCGTCTTTTCTGTCAGCCGGAACGCGCTGCGTCAGATCACCCTCGCCGTTTTGTATATTTTTAATGATTTTGTTGAGTTTACGGTTGACGGAAGACATCGGCCTTATAATTCCGGCAAAACAGATTAAAAATGCAAATACCGATACAATCACTGCAACTGCCAGAATGATAAAATCCGTGACCAGTACGCCGTTATATGTCATGTTCTGGGAACTGATCGCGTCATTCATTTTCTGCTGGTTGATACTGATCATATTGTCAATATTTTCGGTAATCTGTTTGCTTTTTTCTGTCAGTTCGGTATTTGCAACGGTTGCTGCACGCTGCGACTCGCCGCCGCCGCTGTAACCGATTGCAGTATCAAATATGGAGACGTACTCTGCATAGAGCCCGGTAAATGACTGATAGGCTTCCGACTCGCTTCCGGACTCCAACCCTTTCGCATAATCGACGCAGATCGCATCAATATCCGCCTTAATCTCCTGCGACTCGCTTTCCAGATTCCGCTTGGACGCCATATCGCGCGCCGTAATATGCGCAAACATAACACGGTTTAAAGACTGAAAATCCGCTGAAATATCCCCGAGCTGTTTGATTCCCTGCGCGTAATTGCCGGATATCTCAGTGCTTGCTCTCATAACGCTGTGTAAATTCGTAATTCCCAAAAGTATGGTTCCAACCATCATCACCGCAAGCAGGACGATCGGCCCCAACACCTTTAGTTTGATACTGACATTTTTCATACGATTCTGCCCTCCTTCCTGGTAACTCCATGTCCGTGCACGATACTGTAACTGCGTCTCACGAACCGCATCTGCGTGCGCTCCATTACCATCCGCCGTATTAAACTCTATTATAATATGTTTGCGCAGAGATCTCAATCTGTTTTCGACAAAAATTATAAAAAACTATCGGCTGCGCTCCGCTTTCTTCTCTCTTTTTTCCTGATACATAATCTCATCGGCCTCACGAATATAATCGTCAAGCGTCCGGTCTGACTCCATATCGGTACTGACAGAACCGATACTGACAGAAAGCGAAAACGGAAGTTCCATCCGCTCGGCGGCATCCGCTATTTCCTCTCGTATATGCGTCTTTAATTCTTCTGATTCCCGCTCTGTAAGCGCAGGAAGAATCACAAGAAATTCATCCCCGCCCGTCCGTATGGGCACCGCCCCCTTTGGACAGTAATGAAGAATCGACCCTGCGATTGTTCGGATCGCAAGATCTCCGCTCTCATGTCCGAAATGATCATTAATATATTTCAGTCTGTCCATATCAATAAACATAATCAGCATATTTTCCCGCTTCCGCTTCTTTTCGTCAAACTGTCTGACTGCGATCTCCTTTAATCCCATACGGTTATACAATCCGGTCATCGCATCCCTGACATACAGATCGGAAAGCATTTTATTTAAATACTGCGCTTTTTCCTTTTTATGTAAATTCTCGATAGCCGTTGTAAGAGCGTTCATAATATGGTACAGATACTGTTTTTCCATCAGATAGATTGCGTTTCGAATGACAAAATATCCGACCGCAAGATTTCGAAAATGCAGCGGGATAAACAGAAAATCTGTCGCGTTCTGTTCAAACTCAAACATGGGAAACAATGCGGCAATCTGTTTTCCGGCACAATCCAATACTTCGCCTTCCTCGTAGGCAAGTTCTACATTCATGTGATCCGGATATCCGTGGATATGAAATTCCTCCTCATCGGAAAGCATATGTTCGGTAAACTCTTTCTGATTCCTGAAATCATTGATATGGTCATCCAGTACAAGATAGATCGCATCACATTTCATAAACGGAAAGCAGCGCTGAATACATAAAATCATCTCCTGTACTGTTTTGCAGTGCAGCAGTTCGTATTCCAGCACAAGCACCTGCGCCTGAAATGCATCTGTCTCAATGCCGTAGATAATCTGGTCTCTCGCATGGCCCCTGTGATCAATTTCCCTTTTGTTTTTGCATCCGCAGCTCTCGGAAAAAATACTCTTTGTCTCCGTATAATTAAATTTTTCAACGGATTCCCCCGCCCAGATCTTTAACAGAATCTCCGCGCAGCGGTATCCAACTTCTTCCCGCACATGGCTGACTGTGGATAGATACGGAATATAACAGGTCGCCTTGTCAAAATCGTCAAATCCTGTAACCAGGAAATCTTTTGGAGCCTGAAATCCGGCCTTTTTCGCCGCCTCGCAGAATCCTACTGCAATATTGTCGTTTGCGCAGACCACTGCATCCGGCATCTGTGTGTGCGTTTCTTTTAATTTTGAAAATGCATGATAGCCGCATTCATATGTAAAATCCTCAAAATAAAAATCTTTTTCCTCACACGCAAACTCTTTTTCTTCCATATATTCGCGAAGCGATTTTGTGCGTATCCTATTTTCGTAATTCTCCGTTTCGGCCATTACAAACCAAAACTTCCGGCATCCATGCACCACAGCCAGATGGTCTATCATTTCCCGGATAGACGCGTAATTATCAATGCCTACATAATAAAAGTCTTCGATCTCATTTGCAATGGAAATCACCGGCTTTCCCGATGCTTTCGCGCGCTCTACCACAAAGTCCCGCACACTCTGATAACCGATATTATTTAAATCGAGAATAATGCCGTCAAAGTCGCGAAAATCGGGCAGACGGTAAATATTATACTCCCCCGTATTGTAATCATCATCCAGACTCCATGAGCCGGAACTGTTAAATATGTAAAGGTTGGCATCGGCATTGCGCTCACGTATCTTCTGTAATATACCGGCAGGCCACGCATAGGTAAAAAAACGCCCCCATCCATCCATAATCAATGCAATTTTTTTCACCTTATCCCCCTTTATTTATGCCTCTAATCCAGCACACGCTCCAATTCGTCCACAACGATCTTCATTGCTTTGATGCGCGCATATTTTTTATCCACCGATTCCAGTATATGCCAGGGCGCAAACTCCGTACTCGTTTTCTGAAACATTTCGTTGACCGCCGCCTCGTACAGATCCCATTTTTCGCGGTTGCGCCAGTCCTCCTCCGTGATTTTCCAGCTCTTCTGCGGTGAATTCTGGCGGTCTGTAAAACGCTCCAGCTGCGTATCCTTATCAATCTGCACCCAGAACTTTATAATGACAGCGCCCCAGTCATACAGCTCTTTTTCAAACTCATTGATCTCATTGTAGGCGCGCATCCAGTCGTTTGTGCTGCAAAATCCCTCCAGACGCTCTACCATCACACGCCCATACCAGGTGCGGTCAAATATCGCAATATGGCCTGTCTTTGGCAGCCTCGTCCAAAATCTCCACAGATAATGCCTTGCCTTTTCGTATGGCTGCGGACTTGCAATCGGCTGAACTTCATACCCCCTTGGATCAAGGGCAGCTGTAAGCCGTTTGATGTTGCCCCCTTTGCCGGCCGCATCCCATCCCTCGTACGCTATAATTACCGGAACTTTCTTGCGGTAAAGACGATTGTGAAGCTCACCCAGACGCTGCTGCAGACGTTTCAGTTCCGATTTGTATTCCTCCAGCCCCATGCTTTTGCTCTCATCAAGCGTCACCTCGGACAGAAGCGGCATCTGCACCAGCGGAAAAACATTCTGCATCAGCGGGACGGAGAGCGCCCTGTTCTCAAACGCAATCTCAATCCCCTGCGTCAGCATTTCAAGCGCCTGCAGTTTTGCCCAGGTTCTGGATTTCGTATCTATAATATACCATGGCGCCCCGGGCATGTTTGTCTCTCGAAGATAATGTTCAAAAACATCCAGACACTTCTCGTAATGCGCATTCTGCCACTGATCATTTTTGCTGACACGCCATTTTGTGTCTTTGTGCGACAGAAGCTTTTCAATCCGCTTTTCCTGTTCTTTTTTCGATACATGCAAAAAGAACTTTAGCACCAGATATCCGTTGTCAGTCAGCTGCCGCTCAAACCGCCGGATACTCTCAATACGCCTTATATATGTTTCCTCGTCTATTTTATCATACAGCCGCTGTTTGACCACCTCGGACATCCATCCGGAATCCAGAAATACCATCTGGCCCGCCTCAGGTATCTTTGTAAAATAACGGCACAAAAACGGCTTACGGCTCTCCTCCTCCGTCGGCTCCGCCATAGAAGCCACACGAAACAGGCGCGGATCGATATCCTTGATCATCTGTCCGATTAAAGACCCTTTTCCGGAGGTCCCCCATCCCTCCACAAGGACTACAACCGGCAGCTTTTTTTCCTTTAACTGTACCTGCTGCGTGGCAAGCTTTTCCAGGACAACAGCAAGGCGTTTTTGCATTTCTTCCTCGGAAGGTTTTGAAACCCCATTCCACCCTTTTAACATATCCCTCTCCTCCAACAGTTTTCTTCCTTTTAGTATATTCCCTTTTCAGATTGCTGTCAATTTGAAGCGTCTCCAAAACAAAAGAAAAAGACAGGATATCGCAAGAAACCGAAATCCTGTCTGTTCTCCCCGGGGATGAAACCCGGCAAAGTATACTTCTCTATTTCGTCTTTAAGCTTCAGCAAACCTCTGCAGTCTGTATGTAATCTCGCTCACTTCCCGCATGATCGACGCATACATTTCACATTCAATCCCAACCGGCGACATATGCGGATGTTCCTGCCTCATACGATATGCCTGAACCAAAAGACTGCGCTTGTTTTCCTCGAGTTGTTCTCTTGCTTTCTCTGCTGCCATAATTTACCTCCACCACCATATCTTGTTACACACGAGAGTTATCATAGCATATCTTGCGTAAAAAGGAAAGTATAAATTTAAGTACATTACAAACTACAACTCTGTTAAAACGGAAAGCGCGTCTTTTTTGATCATGCATTCCCCATGCTCCATCAACTCGGCAAGCTGCGTATTATCAGAGATATGTCCCTCGTCATATTCCACAAAGCAAAGCGCATACGGACGCATCTGCTCCTTTGTAAATCCTTCAAAATCAAGCAGCAGATAATAATCCCCTTCAAATTTGTAAAGGCTGCTCTTCGGCTTCTGCGGAAGATCGCATTTTTTGCACATTGCAATCATCTCCTCAAGATCATAGAAATATACGGCGCATGTCATAACGCCCTTATCATAGCGCTCTTTCGAGGAGGATTCTTTTTTCTCTTTGCCGGATGTATCTTTCCCCACACCGGAAAGCATGCTTTCGATCAGCTGACGTTTTTCCTCATGCGTCCCTGTTCGAAACTTCTCCATGCGCTCCGGATTCAGCTGATTCATCAGCCGGTTTACAGTCTCAAGAAGATCCTTAAATGACAGTTCCGTCTCTCCGCCAAAGGTAATCGCCATACTGTGGTCCTGCAGCAGCTCCGCCCGCACCATCGGCGATATTTTTTCCATATTGATATTCTCGCGCTCTTCGATAATCTCAAGAACATCACGCATAAATTTCTGCGTCATCTCACTGTCACCGATAATATCGTCAATCTCAAATCCCATGGCCTGAATCTCTTCCTCCGTCAGTGCACACCGAACCTGATTCTCTCCTATACGTTTAATCTCCATATGTATCCCATCCGCTTTTTAAGCACAATCTACATGATCACTGTTTGGTTTCGTGTTATCATTATCTTATTTTTCCACTGATTTGTAAAGTACCATTCCTATTTTTTTTCATTGAAAAAACTGGTTTTTTCGGATGAACTTTCCGCAAATGCCTATGACCGGCCGTCTTTTTTTATCCTGCCCCGCTCTGCTGCAAGATCGCGTTCTTTACAGATTTCTTCCCAGCTCGGAATCTTCTGCAGCGCCTCGCTAAGTTCTCTGATCGCTTTTGGCACTTTAATTTTCTGCGGGCAGATTTTCTCACACAGACCGCAGCCGATACAGGCCGCAGGCCGCTTCTCCTCAGGCAGTGCGTCGATGCGCATCCGCACGTTCATATTTGGTGAAAAACGTATCTCATTGAGACAGGAAAGAAGAAACGGGATATCAAGCCCTTTGGGACAGCCGTCGCAGCAGTACCTGCATGAGGTACATGGAATCCTGTCTTTCATCTGCTCCGCAATCTCAAAGACTGCTTTCTGCTCCTCTTCCCCAAGCGGATCTCTCTTTGAAAATGTCCTGACGTTGTCTTTCATCTGCTCCATGTCGGACATCCCGCTTAATATCATCTTCACATTGGGAAGTCCCATCAGCCAGCGAAACGCCCATGACGCGGCGCTCTCCCCGGGGCGCAGCGCTTTCAGACGAGCCTCTTTGTCGCAGGGAAGTTCTGCAAGCCTGCCTCCCCGCACAGGCTCCATCACCCAGACCGGAATCCCACGCTCCGTTAACAGTTCATATTTTTCTTTTGCCTGCTGCAGCGTCCAGTCAATATAGTTCAGCTGAATCTGACAAAACTCCATCTTATCCCCATACCCGTCTAAAAATTCTCTCAGATTGTCAACTCCCCCATGGCTGGAAAATCCCAGATGCCGGATTCTGCCCAACTGTTTTTGCCTGATAAAATATTCTATGATATTCCACCTCGAATCGGTATATGTCCGAATCGATTTTTCATAAACATTGTGCAGCAGATAATAATCAAAATAGTTTACCTGACATTTTTCCAGCTGCTCCTCGAATATTTCCCGGGGATGGTATGTCCGGCTGATCTGATGCCCGGGATACTTTGTCGCAAGAAAAAACGATTCCCTTGGATAGTCTTTTAAAATCCGCCCGATGATGCGTTCCGACTCGCCGCCGTGATACGGCCAGGCCGTATCAAAATAATTAACGCCGTTTTCTATCGCGTATGCCGTCATTTCCCGCACCGCATCCTCGTCCACTGTCTGCTCCGGCCCGTCTGGCTTAAGCGGAAGCCGCATCGTTCCAAAACCCAGCAGCGAAAGTTTTTCTCCAAAAAAGTCACTGTAGATCATTTTTTCCTCCATCTCCTGTCTTCACACCATAATCAGAGTTCGCTTAACAGTCTCTTCTTCTCGTCCGTAAATTCCTGTTCCGATAATATCCCGTTTTCGTACATCATCTTTAATTTTTTAATGCGCTTCTCAAACAGGTCCATATCGTCGTTCTGGGCAATCGCTGCGACGGAAGCCCCCTCAATCGCACCCTGTGTACTCGCTTCGTTCTGTCTGACCGCATCTTTTCTCTCGATTTCCAGCACGATTCCGTATCTCTTTTCCGGCAGGTGCGTCTGCAGAAAATTGTAGATCTCCGACGGCAGCTCAATATCGAGCAGCTGCTGCTTTGCATCGGAATAATAATTTAAAATTACGCTTCTGTCGTCGATTTTATGTACATCGGATGAAATGTCAAATACGGTGGTCGGACTTTCCATCTGCGCCGGTTTATGCGTCAGCATCGCCCCCGCCGCCATTCCCATCGGCCCAAACAAAAGCCCGCCGAAGATACCGGCCAGCGTTGAGACGGATCCTCCCGAAATGCTCCCGCCGAAGTTTGTGCCGGAACCTTTGATATCGGTTGTGTAATGGATGCTTCCGGCTTTTTCGTAATAATGAATTTTGTCATACCGGATGCAGGCGTTGCTTTCTTCTTTTGTATTTCCGTCTATTTTCAGAAAATTAATATTCTTCTCCTGATCGATATAGATGCCTGCAAACTGCATCTCGCCGCTGGCCAGCTCATAGACCGGATTGCCCTGCGCCGTAATATGGAACTGGTAGCAGTCGTTGTAAAAGGATCTGCAGTCTTCCATATACTGCATTGCTTCCCTCTCTTTGCGCTCCTTTTCCTCCTGTTCCTGCTGCCATTCTCTCTGACGCTTTTCTTCGATTTTGCTTTTTATTGACGTAACCATCCGCACCGCTTCGTCCGGGTTGGCCAGATTTGGGAAGATCAGTGTAACCGGTTTGTTGTCGCTGACAATCGCATGGATATCTGCGTATTCAATGGACAGACAGGGAATGCCCTCGTACTGCGTTTTTCTGATGTCCCGAATCTGCGCATATTCCAGCCGAAAATCCCTCTCGCTAAGCCTCCCGTCAAACACCTCCGCGCCTTTGCCTTTGATAAATTCATCCAGCACCGACAATTCCGTTTCCATTTTTTTGCCGAATCTTCCTGTTTTGTATTCGCCGGTAAAATGAGCCAGCAGATTATCTGTAAACATGACGTTCCCCTCCCCGTTATTTGTGGTATACTGATTATACCACACTTTTGGAATGGATGTAAACGGGAACTCCGCTTTTACTGTCAAAAGTCAAACAGGCAGGATGCAGCCCGCAATATGGCTGCCCCGCCTGAAAACATAATTACGATTTACGCAAAGTTAAATTTTTCCTGAAAAAATTGATTTATGGCGCTGATTTCGCTCTCTTCCAATGTCATCTCCGGAAGTATCTCCTCCGTTCTGGTCCGTTCCATACACATTGCAATCTCCGCAAATACATTTCTTTTTAAAACATCAACCACTTCCAGGCGGTATCCTTTCTCATACAGCCTGTTTACCAGCTCTATCGCCTTAATGGAATCTCCGCCGACCAGATAATATTCATCATATATACCTATTTTATTTACATCCAGAACCAGTTTTGCTTCTTCAATCAGACTTTTTTCAGCCGGCGTCCGCGGAGGCGTATACTCCCTGAAATTCTCGCTTTTTTCATATGGAAGCTTTTCATAGTCAATTTTTCCGTTTTTTGTCAATGGAATTTCCCGGATGAATGCATAATAATGCGGCAGCATATATCCCGGTATTCTTTCTGACAGCCATTGACAGACCTGTCTCCTGTCGCTGTGAGCCGAATCATTCATTTTAATATAGGCGCACAATACCTGTCTGTCCGTCTTTTTAACAGTTACAACTGCATCTGCGACGCCCGGCATTGATCTGATATTTTTTTCAATTTCCTCCAGTTCAATTCGAAATCCATTCAGCTTGACCTGATCGTCCATTCTTCCAAGGAAATCAATATTCCCGTCCGACAGAAGTCTTCCGATATCTCCTGTTCTGTATAGTCTGCCTGCCTCAAATGGATTGTCAGTAAATTTTTCTGCGGTTAATGCAGGCATATTTAAATATCCTCTTGCCAGTCCCTTTCCTCCTATACATATTTCTCCCGGTATATTGACGCCGCACAGATTATTTCCATTCATAATATAGACTGATTTTCCGGCAATCGCTTTTCCAATCGGTATTCTTCGTCTGTTCTGCTGATCCATATTCCAGATTGCCGCGCATACCGTCGCCTCTGTCGGCCCGTATTCATTTCTATACTGTAACCCACGGTTTGTTTTTATGATATTGTCGTACTGCTCTGCCGGCAGTTCGGAACCTGCCGTAATTAAAGTTTTTAACGAACTGATATCCAAAAACGGAACAATGTTTGGCGGCAAAATTGCCATGCTGATTCTGTTTTGTCGAATATATTCAGACAGTTTATGTACAGATTTTTGCATATCCTGATCAATTACACATAATGTGTTTCCTGCAAAAATACTAACGGATAATTCCGCAGTCATTGCATCAAATGTGATATTTGCAAACTGCAGCATGATATCGTCTTCGGTCAGATCAGTATGAGTTCTGTAGTATGTGCTTAATCGTATCACACCCTCATGTTCTATCATAACTCCTTTCGGTTTCCCGGTTGTACCCGATGTATAAATTAAATAGGCCAGGTCGTTTTTCTCATTCTGATCCGGCAGCTCTGCATCACTCTGCGCAAAAATCTTATCCTGACCCAGATCTGCCAGCGCGCAGTTGAAATGATCCAGTTTCTCTTTTAATTTTGCGGAGATGTTTTTATAGATCAGAACCTGCGGTTTGCAATCTTCTATTATATATAATATTCTGTCTGACGGCAGTTCCCTGTCAATCGGCACATAAGCGCCGCCCGCCCTTAAGACAGCCAATATACTGATGATTGTCTGACTGCTTTTATCGGAAATAATAACCGCATATTGATTACGTCCCAAACCGTTGTCTCTTAAAAAACGCGCCATTGCATTCACTCGTTTATATAATTCATCAAATGTAATATCGCCGTTTTTATCTCTCAATGCAATCTTGTGCCCATGATGTACTACCTGCTCTTTCAGCAATTCATTGATTGACTGATACTGTATACGGTCTGCCGCCGACTTACATTGTTTTAACAGCCGCGTTTTCTCTTCTCTTCCTGATTCGCTGATTTCCATAATAATATCCTGCGGATGGTCCAGAATATTTTTTAACAGCTGCAAATACTGCTCTGCAAACAGGAACATACTTTCCTCCTGATACAGATCTGCATTATACTCCATTACTATTCGGTAAGTGTCTTCCTCTTCATTTACTTCCATTACCAGATCATAATTACACCATTTCGCTTTTAACGGTATCTCTTCAAACTGATATGCCTCATAAGACGTTCCAACTCTGTAAGTATTCTGCAAAACAAATACAGTATCATACAGGGGATTCCTGGAAGGCTCGCTTTTGACGCCGAGTTCTTCCAGCATTTTTTCAAACGGGTAGTCCTGATAATCATACGCAGAGAGCGTAATCTCTTTTATCTCATCTAAAAACTTCCGGTATATCTGGTTCTCATCCACAACACATCTGATTGGGACAGTATTGACAAACATTCCAAGCATTTCATCAATATCAGTATGTATCCTTCCTGACATGGGACAACCTACAATCATATCTTCCTGCCTGCCGTATCTCTTTAACAAAATCAGATAAGCTGACAACAGGATCATATATTCACTGTAGTTATAATCGAGGGCAAACTTTTTCACTGCCAGACAGGTTTCTCTATCGATCATTTTCTGTATTGAACTGCCCCGCATAGATCTTATCTTCTTTCGGGCATAATCCGGCATGATCTCGACGTTTTGCGGATAATCAGCCAATTGCGTCAGCCAGTACTGCTTTTCTTCTGCACTGTCTTTTTTATTGTGCCAGATACTGTAATCCTTATACTGCAGTCTGTTCTCTTTTACCTTAAATCCATTACATAATTTCAAAAGCTGGTCGACAAACAGATTAAAACTCGTCCCATCCGAAATAATATGATGCATTTCAATCAATATACAGGCCTGTTTGTCATCTTCGATATATGTCAGCCGGACAAGCGGCCCTGTCTGCAGATGAAATGGTTTTCGAATCTCTTCAACAGCATCTTCTATTTTTTTCTGATTCAGCTTTCTATAGGAAATCTCCGTTTCTGTCTGCTCCTGAATTATCTGCATAAAAACGCCGTCTATTACCTGAAATACGGTTCTTAAAATTTCATTTTTCTGCACTATGATACGAAATGCCTGTTGTAAATCAGACAATTTTAATTTGCCCACGATTTTATAACATTTGGTAATATTATAAAGCATCCCGCTTTCATCCAGCTGATCCGTTATATAGATGGCTCTCTGTGCATAAGACATTTCGGCCCTGCTGCAGTCGTTGGCCGGTATGCGTTCTTCCTGCTTCCTGTTTCCGATTATTTTGCTGATAGAAGCAACTGTCGGATTACGATATATGTCCCGTACCGACAATCGTTTTCCAAATTCATCCTCCATACGGTTTACAAGATAGATGGCTTTGAGCGAATGTCCTCCCAGTTCAAAAAAATTATCAAATATCCCGACACTGCGCAGCATTAATATTTCTTTGAAGAGATTGCACACTTTATTTTCCCGCTCATTTCTCGGCCGGTCTTTTTCGTTCCCTTCCTGCGGCAGAAAGAATTTTGATAACTGATTATAATCAACTTTTCCATTTGTCGTCACAGGTACTGCATCTATGAAAAACCAAAAAGAGGGCATCATATACGCAGGTAAAATATTGCTTATTTCCTCTTTTAAAGAACCGGCGCCTTTCTCTTCTGCCTGTTCTGAAACGATATAAGCCGCCAGGACATGCTCGCCGTTATACTCCTGCGCCGCGACAACTGCATCGCGCACCTGCTCTGATCTCTTTATCACCGTCTCTATCTCAGAAAGTTCAATTCGAATCCCATTTATTTTTACCTGCTTGTCTATCCGGCCCAGATACTCGATATTCCCGTCAGGCAGCCATCGGCCGAGATCTCCTGACCGATACATTCTGTTCTTCTCATGAAACGGAGATTCCACAAATGCCCCCGATTCCGCAGTATTAAGATATCCTCTGGCTACGCCATTTCCTTCTATGCATATTTCTCCCGGTATCCCTATTCCGCACAATTGATTTTCATTCATTATATATACTTTTTTCCCGGCAAACGGTTTGCCGATAATATTGCGCGTGTCGCCTGTACACAGATAAGACGTCGCGTCTACCGTAATTTCACTTGGACCATAATGATTATATAATTCTATTTCAAGTTTCCTTACTTCATTTATCAACGCAGCCGGCAAATTATCACCGCCGCAGATTATTTGTTTCACACAATGTTTTTTCTTTAAATGCGGCAGTAATTCAGAAAGCACCAAAGGACAGAAATCTGCAATATCAACCTGCTTTTCATACATGAAATCACACAAAAGGCGCATATTTTCCTGTGCTTTTGGAGGCGAAACCACCAGGGCTGCACCCGACAGGAGCGCAGGAAACACTTCTTCAATAAACGGATCAAAAGAAATATTGGTATGATTGAGGATTCTCTTCCCCGGCTCTAAACAAAACTTACTGCTAAAATCCTGACACAGCTCAAGCAGCCCTCTTTGTTCTATCATTACGCCTTTTGGATTACCGGTTGTGCCAGATGTATAGATCAGGTATGCCAAATCATCCTGCCTGTACGCAATCGGATTCTTTTCCATATTGTATGCGGGCGGTTCATTCCCTGTTCTGATTTCAGATATCTTCATGCTTTTAAGCATTTTGCCCAGTTCGCGGTCTGTCTCTTCGCAAATTACGATCCGGGCATTACAATCCTTAAGAATATATTCAATACGTTTCAGCGGATAATTTCTGTCAACCGGCACAAAGGCCGCTCCAGCCTGCAGCACACCCATGATGGCTGCAATACATGAAATCCCCTTTTCTAAAATGAGCGGCACAAAACTATTTTGCTCCACTCCGTACTCTCTAAGCCGTCCGGCGATGGAGGCCGCCTTTTGAAATAACCCGTAATATGTAATTTCCCGCTCATGTTCAATTACTGCGACTCTGTGCGGATATTTTTCCACTGATTTTACAAATTCATGATAAATTCCTGTCTCTTTTTTTAAAACAAAGTGACCCGGGTTAAATCCGTGTAAAATCCGCTCTTCCTCATTCTCTGAAAGAACGTTAAGCTGCTCCAGCGGAAACGAGGGATTTTCTATCGCCTGTCTCAACAATTCCACATAATGCGAAAGCATAATCTCCGCCGTTTGTTTGTGATACAGATCATAAGAATATTCCCAGACAAGTTCATAACCCTCGTTTTCCTCCAATACTTCCAGCGTAATGTCAAATTTTGAGACAACTTCCGGCAGACGAATCGGTTCAAGTGTAAATTCAACATCATTAGAATGAAGTTTTTCTGTGTTCTGCATTATAAACATGACATCAAACAAATTGTTAAAAGCACGATCCGTATGATCCTCCAGATCAGAAACCAAAAGCTCAAACGGATAATTCTGATTCGCGTAAGCTAAAAATGCAGTTTGGCTCACTTCCTTTAAGAAATCTGTAAAACGTATTTTTTTATCGGGTCTTCCTCTCATAACAACTGTATTTACAAACATTCCCAGCATTCCCTGCGTCTCTAAACTGCCCCTGCCTGATACAGGCGTTCCAACCAAAATATCATTCTGTCGGCTGTATTTATGTAACAACACCATAAATACAGATAACAGTACCATATATTCACTGCAGTTATTTTCTCTGCAAAACGAAACCAGAGCTCCTTTTAATGACGGATCTATCCCGCATGAAATACTTCCTCCGCGATCAGATCTTATTCTGGTGCGAATTTTGTCGGCAGGAAGATTCAGCCGGCCGGTAATCTGCGACAGCTCTTTTCTCCAATATTCTCTCTGGGACGAATAATCCTGCTTCCTCTCCCATTCACTGTAATCTTTATACTGAAACTCGATTTCACCAGCCCGGTTGTGGTACTCGTCAATCAGCATTTCAAGAAATATTTCTGTACCGGTTCCATCACTTATGATATGATGAATATCCAATAACATATAATATCCGTCCCGCGCTGATACGATTTTAATCCGAAACAACGGCAGCATCGCCAAATCAAACGGTTTCGGATAATTCAGATAAATTTCTCTGATGGAATCCGTCAGATTTTCTTCGTATTCAACGTTCGTTTTTATCTCATCATAAATTAACTGGTATAAATTGCCCTGTTCTTCTTTAAATGCAGTTCGCAGAATCTCATTTTTTCGTACCGTTTCCCGCACTGCTTTTTCAAATCTCTTCTTATCAAATACTCCGACTATTTTATAACATGAAACAATATTATAAGACGCCTCGGCCGGATTTCGAATCTGCGCCAGATATATATTACGCTGTGCATATGACATTGGATATTTTACGACTGTCTGTATATGCCGCAGCGAATCCGCTTTACTTTCTCCACTTAATTGCTGCATAAAAGCGCTTAATTTTCGAACTGTCGGATACTGATAGATATCTTCGACACTGACATGCCTGCGATACATTTTCATAATAGAATTTGAAAGATATGCGGCTCTTAACGAATGCCCGCCCAGATCAAAAAAGCTATCATCAATACCGACAGGCTCCTCAATTCTCAAAACATTTTTAAAAATGGAAATCAAATTCCGCTGGCACTCATTTTCTGCTTCTGCATACTCTGCATATCTTTGCTGCTTTATTTTTGGCAATGCATTTCTGTCCAGTTTTCCGTTTCGATTGACAGGAATTTGATCTATCTGCATCATATAGCCGGGTATCATATAATCGGGCAATAATTTCCTTAATTTTGCTTTTATCTCCCTGATATCCAATTTTTGAGAGGAAATCAGATAAGCATAGATCGCTTTTAAGCCGCTTTTATCTTCTTTTTCCACTACAACCGCCTGCGAGATCTCTTTGATTTCTGTTAATTTGCTCTCAATCTCTCCTAACTCCACCCGTATTCCCCTGATTTTTACCTGATTGTCTATCCTGCCCAAAAACTCAATATTACCGTCCGGCAGCCATCTGGCCAAATCTCCGCTTCGGTACATAATACCCCCGTCAAATGGATTCGCTACAAAAAACTTTTTGGTCAGTTCGCTCTGATTTATATAACCTTTCGCAAGCCCGACTCCTGCAATACACAATTCACCTGCATCCTGTATTCCGCATTCTTCAAAATTTTTTACAATATGAATCTTTATATTACTGATCGGTTTGCCAATAGGAATGATATCCTGTTTTTCTTTGCATTCATAATAAGTCACATCAATTGCAGCTTCAGTTGGGCCATACAGATTTACAAGATGAATGTCTCTGTATTTAAAAAAAGACCAAAACTGTTCTACCTGTTTAACTTTTAATGCCTCTCCGCTCAAAAATACTTTTCTTAAGCATGTCAATTTCTCAGTAATCTCTTTGTTCTCACTGATATATGTCAGAAATGCCTGAAACATGGACGGCACAAAATGAATTGTAGTAATATGATATTTATAAATGGCATTGCAAATCTCGCTGGGATCTCTCTCCCCTCCCGGTTTAAGAATAGCAGTCCTGGCCCCTTTCATCCCCCACCACAGAATCTCCCAAACCGAAACATCAAATGTAACAGTTGTCTTCTGCAAAATCACATCATCCGGGTGCAGAGCATATTGATCGTCCATCCATTCTATTCTGTTTTTTAATGATAAGTGACGGTTCATAACTCCTTTTGGATTACCTGTTGTTCCGGAAGTGTAAATAACATACGCGGTGTCATCAGGTTCATTCTGAATATTCAGATTGTCATAGTTTCCATCCGGTATGTCTGTT
Source organism: uncultured Roseburia sp. (assembly GCA_947088675.1). Classification (GTDB taxonomy): domain Bacteria; phylum Bacillota; class Clostridia; order Lachnospirales; family Lachnospiraceae; genus Roseburia. The sequence goes on along the minus strand of CAMUHN010000006.1, from coordinate 34,000 downwards.
TTCAAATCAATCACTTTCAATTTCTTTTCATTAAATTTGCGCGCATTGGCCTGATCGATGACGAATACTGCTTTCGGACATGCATCCGAAATCATATAATTGAGCCGTTGCTGTGGAAATTCTGGATCCAGCGGAAGATACGCGGCTCCCGCTTTTAAAATTCCATATATTGCCTCTATCATCTCCGTGCTTCTCCTGATACAGACCGCAACTACATCATTTCTTCCGATTCCGCAATCCTTTAATTTTTTCCCGATCGCATTGGCTTTGTTATTTAATTGTGCATATGTGATCCCACCGGCATCACTTTCAATTGCAATATTCTGCGGATAATTATTTGCATTTTTTTCAAATTTTTGTATGAGTGATTCCGAAGAATAAGTCTTTTCAGTATCGTTGCTTTTTTTTATTACGTTATCCATATTGATATCTCCTTCTGCTGCCAGTACTTATGTCAGATAAAAATAAACTTTAAACAGAATCTTTCGAACCAATCGTCTGATTCTGATACCACTCTGCCTGCAAAGACCACATTCTGCAGTATTCGCCTTTGCGCTCCAGGAGTTCCTGATGCTTTCCGTCTTCGACGATTGCGCCGTCCTTTAATACAATGATTCGATCCGCAATCTTTGCAAGCCCAAGCCTGTGAGTAATCATCACACAGGTTTTCTCCTCTGCAATCCTCATAAACGTATGATATAATTCACTCTCCTGTGCAGGATCAATTGCTGATGTGGGTTCGTCCAGAACTAAAATTTTACATGATCTGTGGATTCCTCTTGCAATTGCTATTTTCTGCCACTGACCTCCGGATAAATCTATCCCGTCAAAATCTCTTGACAATATCATTTCAGGATCAATGTTAAGATCATTATCAACTTCATTCATTGCATCCAAATAACCACTCTCATCATTCACATCAGAAATTATAATGTTATCTTCTATATTTAATTTATATCTGTTAAATTTCTGAAATACCGCGCTCATATCCGGAAAACAATTATGCCTTTCATCTATCTTTTCCCCGCCTACTATGACCTCTCCACTGTCCGGTTTATAGATGCCAAGAATTATCTTTGATAATGTCGTTTTGCCGGAACCGTTCTGTCCCACAACTGCAACCGTTTCTTTACTGTTAATTTTCAATGTAATATGATTCAGACAGTTTTGCTTAGACTCGGGATATTTAAAATTAACGTTTTTCAGTTCAATAGAACCGTCTTTTACGCGAATACTCTTCTGGCTTATTTCCTCCGATTGTATCAGATTCAGAAAATTGTTGATTCGTCCCATATTCTTTGCAACATTCCCAAGGCTGTCCCGAAATATCTCCTGCATCAGATAAAACATAACGTCAATCGCAGAAAACACTACGGCAAATGAGCCGACCGATATTTCTCCACAAACAGTCAGATAAACAAGCATGATCAAAATAACACCGTAAGCCAGAAAACTGAATGTATTCAGTCCAAGATTGATCACAGCCTCCTTTTTTCTGATATTCCAGGAAACCTGATTCCATTGAGAAACGCTTGTCTGAAAGAGATGAATAAAATACTTTGCTGCATACAAAACTTTCGTCTCTTTAAAATTATCCAATGTCGTAAGCGATTTCTCATATGCTTCCGCTTCTCTGCGGACAGGTGCAATTTTCTGCTCAATGATATCCCCGAAATGCATTTGTACATAATTAGTTACCAATACCGGAAGAAACACAAGCAGCACAGAAATAATCAGGATATAGTTCAAATGATACATATACATTCCCATTAAAACAAAATAGGGCACATAAAAAGTAAAAATCGAATTTACCGTATCTACCATAGCGCAGGCTTCCTGCGCCCCCTGGTCCGCCTTATTCATGTCGTCTAGAAAATCGTTTTTCTCAAAATTTACAGGCGCCGTCTTTTGAATCTTCCTCTGAATCATTACACAGATTCGCCCGTATCCTTTTTCCCGCACGACATCTGCATAAAAATTGACAAAACCATTTAACAGCTGGCTGAGTATCTGACAAAAGATTACTGTCCACGCCAGTGAAATAACTTGATTTTGGCTGCCTGTTCCTCCCAGATAAACCGTTATTGCGTCAAAAAATCTCTGTGTCGCAATGATCAATACCGCAAAAGACAATCCGTGGAAGACGTCTACAAATGATAATAACAGATTTTCTTTCCATACAGGTTTATATATAACAGGATATGCTTTTAAAAATGTTTGAAAAAGATTCTTATTCATAACTTATTTCTACCTTTCCGCTCTCGTCATACCATTTCGCCTGTTCTGTGTACATTGTTTTATATAATCCGCCGTTATTCAAAAGCTGTTGATGCGTACCCTGCTCAACCAGTTTTCCATCCTGCAATACCAAAATAATATCTGACATTTTTACGGATGCAAGTCTGTGGGTGATTAGCAGTATCGTTTTATTTTGACTGATCTGTTTAAATTTATCGTAGATCATCGTCTCAAAGACAGGATCCATTGCAGATGTCGGCTCATCTAAGATCTTAAACGGCGCTTTGGATAAGATGCATCTGGCCAGAGCAATTTTTTGCCATTCCCCGCCCGACACATCCTGACTGTCTTTCTTATATTTTCCCAGACAGCTATGCATACCGTTGTTCAGCCTGCTCACCGTCTGATCCAGGCCTGCGTCTTTGATTACATGCCTTATTTCTTCTTCCGAAGTATTCCCCTGTCTTATAATGGAAATATTCTCTTTTAAGCTGAGCGGATATCTCGCAAAATCCTGAAAAACTGTAGCCATAAATCTCCTGTCATACTGTCTGATTTCTTTCCCATTCAACAGTATTTCACCCTCATAGTCCTGATAAAGTCCATTCATCAACTTAATTATGGTTGTTTTTCCTGCCCCGTTTGCACCTACAAGCGCATACTTTTTCCCTGCTTCAATCCGAAACGATAAATCTTTCAAAATATATTGTTCTGTACCTGGGTATTTAAAAGATACGTTTCGAAATTCCAGTTCTTTAAATTCCCTGATACGCGTCTTAGATTCTGAAAACAAATTGTCCTCTTCCAGATGATTGATATCTCTTAAATCTTTAAAATACTCATGAAACCACATATTGCGATTGATGGCCCATGTCAGATCCCAAGACATATTCTGAACAATGTTAAATACTGCATTAATCAGCGCCATAAACATTCCCAGACTCAGCATTTTCTGTAATGTCAACGGTACCAGGACAGCAATAAGTACTGCAGACACCACAATAGTAGCCATACTGCCCGCTTTCATTTTGATAAACCATTTCAGCCTTACTTTCGTTTTATACCTGCGGGCATACTCATACTGTTTTGAAAATCTGCTTATGTAGGCGTCATTATACTGAAAAAGTGTCCTTTCTTCCACGTAATCTCTGCTTTTTAACATCTCATTATAATATTCATTCATACGGTTGATCTTAGTCACTTCTATCTCCGCATCGTACTCTTTTTTACCGCTTTTGACCGCTATATAAAAACATGGCACAGAAACAAAAAATATGAGAACAGCGACCCACCAGACCTGCGTAAACATAATGAGAAGAATGCCTGCAACTTTAACTACCAATTCCAGAAAATTTAACATATTTATATATGCGCTCCGTATCCTCACTTCAAAGTCTTTGCTGACCCTGGCAATTTTATCTCTTGTGCTTCCGTTTTCCATATATTCATATTTCAAACGGCTGATTTTCTCAATCAACTGCGTTTTATACTTCTCTCTCACCCTCATCTCGATATGCTGTTCAAGCAAATTTATAAGGCTTTTTGTTATCCAGCTATATGCGATTAAAACAATCAGCGAGAGAATCGGCAACATGATTTCGCTTTCAAAAACGGATCTGATCTGCCGATTTGTCACATTGTCGACAAACTTTGCCACCAGCAAAGTCTGCAGTGCAGGCACAAGAGCAGAGATAAACTTGAGTATAAAAACCACAAGCGCACTGATCAAATCCACTTTGAATACTATTTTTAAACAATCGAACAAATATACTTTTTTCATACTCTCACCTTTGCGTCTCTTTTCCAAAGCATGGCAGAAAGTTCTCCGGGAATGTCTACTTCTTTTGGAATATCTTTGAAAAATATTTTTTTATCCCGCCTCTGGAACCAGCAGCCGCCCTGATCCGGATCATATTCTATCAGATTCTTAATATTTACTTTTCCAATGGAAGAATCAAAGACCATTTTCGTCGAGTTAATCCATGACGGATATTGCGTTTCCAGGCATTGCCACATTTCATAACAGCGATTTATAGAAACTCTGTATTCTTCAATACAATTTAAAGGATCTGTTATGAAAACAGACAGATTTCTGACTCTATTCTGATCAAGTAAATTCAAAAGTTCAGAAATCACCTCAACATGATCATTAATTCCCCGTAAGAGCGGAAATTGATTATAGCATCTGATTCCGGCGTCACAGATTAGCTTTATTTTCTGTTTTACCGTATCACAGAGTTCATAGGGATGAATAATATGAAAGATTAAACGAACATGATAATCCGACAGCACTTTAATCACCTGATCTGAGAGCAAATCCGGCATATATACGATGGAACGGGTATGTAACCTGAAATTTTTAATATCTGTTTCACTGCTGACTCTGTTAAAAAAATACGCCAGTTTTTCATTTCCCAGCAAAACCGGATCTCCGCCGCTTAAAATCACTTCTTTGACCGTATTATGCTGTTTGATATAATCAATAACCCGATTTGCAATTTCCGTGACTTCTAATTCTGCAATACTTGTCTTACGATTGACCTGTCTGAAACAGTATGCACATTCGCTGACACATTTACCTGTCATCAAAACAAGCAGCCGATCTGAATATTTATGCAGGATTGCATTCGAGGAATCGATTGCGCACAAATCGTCTCCGGCGAAATCATTTTCCACTCCATATTCTGAACTGTTTTGATAATGTGCATTTTTCTGCACCGCTCTCTTTAACGGACCATACGCAACAAATTGTTCTTCTTCTCTGATTTTATTTCTATAAAAAGCGGATATTGTTTCTTCACAGTTTTCTCTCATAGCTGTCTCCTCTCCTTTATGCATTTTTGACTTTTTCTTTATACTCATCATAGCTTCCCTTAAAATATGTCACTCCGTCTTCATTAAATATTAACAACGCAGTTGCTATTTTCTTTACAAAATATCTGTCATGCGTTACAAAAACAACAGTACCTGTAAATTGTGCGAGCATATTTTCCAACGTTTCTTTCCCCAGCAAATCCATATGATTGGTAGGTTCATCCAACAATAGTACATTCGGTTTTCTCTTAAATATTTTAGCTAGATTTAATCGCGCTCTTTCCCCCCCGGATAAATCTTTGACATTTTTATATACTTCATCCTGTCTGAAAAGAAACGCCCCCAAGTAACTTCTCACCTCATTTTGAGACAGCTTTGGATATTCATTCCAAAATTCATCCAACACTGTCCTTTCCGAGCCGACGTTTGCGGCATGCTGATCAAAATATCCGACATCCGCATTGTTTCCCCATTGAAATGTTCCTGAAACAGGTTTCACCAGGCCCATCATGGTTTTTAACAGGGTTGATTTTCCAACCCCGTTTTTTCCAATACATGCAATTTTTTGCCCTTTCTCTACAACAAACGATATCTCAAAAAAGTTTGAATCATACCCGACATTTAATTTTTCAGCCCGGAAAACCTCTTTTCCAGATTTTTTAGCAGGTGCAAGATTTGTATAAAAAGTACTTAAATCATCCTTTCGTGGTCTTTCGATCTTTTCCATTCTCTCAATATATTTAAGTTTCGCCTTAGCCATGGCAGATTTGGACGGGATATGCTTAAATCTCTCTGCAATATCTTTCAACCGCTCAATCTGCTTTTGCTGCTCCTCATACATTTTCAATTGTATTTCATAATTTTTCTTTTTCTGTCTCACAAAATCCGTGTAATTTCCTTTGTATTCTTTCACGGTTTTATGTTCAATCTCATATATTTTGTCCGCTACCTTATCCAGGAACATTCTGTCATGAGATACTATGATTGCAGCCTTATCATAGTGACTGATATAATTTTCAAGCCACTCTGTCATATCCTGATCCAGATGGTTGGTAGGCTCATCCAGCAGCATAATATCCGGTTTACTTAATATAACTTTTGCCAATTCTATTTTAGTGCGTTCTCCTCCTGAAAATTCGCATATTTTCTTTTTATAGTCAGCAGAAGTAAATCCAAGGTTTGACAAAATATAGTCTAAATCATTCGCATAATCATACCCGCCTAAACGAAAAAACTCTTCCTGCAAAACCGAATATCTCATAATGGTTTCTTCGGAGGGATCTCTTTCCATCTGTTCCACAAGCCTGTCCATATTTTCTATCATCTGCACCATAGGTTCATAGATATGATCTATTTCATCCTGCAGCGTACATGATAACGCATGATCTGAAATTTGTTTTAAGTACCCTATACTTATCTTTCCATACTTTTCAATATAAATATCTTCATCGCTGTCTCTTTTACTTAAACCGATCTCATTGGAAATTAGTTTCAGCAAGGATGTTTTTCCACATCCGTTGTTTCCAATAATTGCAATTTTCTCAGCATCCTTTATTTCAATATTTATATTATCAATTATTGTTTGGGCGTTGTATCTTATGCAGCCGTTATTAATTTTGTACAACATATGCATCATTCCCTTTCAGTTCTCATTTTCGACCGCAAACAGCTCTCGACCTCTGACACAGTCGCGTGTTCAAAAAACTCTTTTATTGATATCCTGACGCCGTATTTCTTTTCAATCTGGTTCATCAGTCTCATAACTTTAAGCGAATGACCGCCCAGCGCAAAAAAATTATCTCTTAATCCTACTTTTTCCAGTTTGAGAACATCAGCAAACATTTCAGCCAGCTCGGATTCCATTTGGTTTAATGCTTCTTCTTCCTCATTTACTGTTATTTGCAGGTCCGGCAATTGTTTTTTATCAAATTTTCCGTTTGCATTCAGCGGCAGACGGTCTAACCGGAAAAAAAGGGGGATAACAGCCTTGTGCAGACTCTGCTGCAGACTAATTCCCAACTGCACAGTATCTGCTTCCTGCCCGGCAACATAATAGGCGCATAAAAACTCTTCTTCCTCTTTTTTTCTAAGTACTACTCTGACATCCACAATATCCGGACTGATTTCTCTGATTTTCTTTTCAATTTCTTCCGTCTCTATCCGTATCCCTCTGATCTTGACCTGATCGTCCATCCGCCCAATACACTGTAAACTCCCGTCTTTGCGCCAATATCCAAGATCTCCGGTATGATAGGTTCTCTCACAATCCCAATGATTGACGCAAAATCTTTTCTGCGTCAATTCCTGATTGCCAAGATATCCGACTGCAACGCCGCTACCCTGTATGCAAATCTCCCCCGGCATCCCTATTCCGCATAGCCGGCCGTTCTTATTGCTGATAAACACTTTTGTATTACGAATAGGCTTTCCTATCGGCACATATCCGTCATAATCCAATTTATCTGCTTTTCCATATGTCGACCATACCGTTGTCTCTGAAGGGCCGTATACGTTAAACAGTTCAGCGTTTGTGTACCTGCCGATATTTTTACAAACCGCAGTACTCAGCGGTTCGCCTCCGATCATGATCTTTTTGATACCAGAAAGCTTATACGCTTTCCTGCTTTGAAGCATTAACTTGATACGCGACGGCGTTATCTGCAGACTGTCTATCTGATAACGCTCTACAAAATCACATAATAAATCCCCGTCGTTTTGCTGTTCTTCCGATGCAATGGCAACCGTCATTCCGTTTAGAAGCGATAAAAATATTTCCGTGACAAAAATATCAAACGATATGGTGGTAACGCATGCGATAACGTGATTTTCTTCCTGCAGTATGCCGCCATAAACATTGTGCGCATGCGGAATACAATAATTTACAACATTCCTGTTTGTTACCATAACCCCGTTGGGACGTCCCGTCGTACCGGAAGTGTAAATCAGATAGGCGACGGCGGACAGATCATAGGAAGCAGGCAGCGCAGTATCTTTTTGCTCCGTATATAAATCATCAATCAATAACTGCTTTATTCCGCGATTGATATTTTGATTGCGCACAACAAGCGCAAATCTGCATTTTGCATCTGTCAATATATACTCCATTCGCTCTTTTGGGTATTCGTCGTCAATGGGTACATAAGCTGCGCCCGCTTTTAAAATTCCATAAATTGCAGTAAACATTTCAAAACCGCGTTTCGCGATCACCGCCACATAATCCGAATTTCCGATTCCGTTTGCAATTAAATTTTTTGCAACCAGATCTGACAAATGGTCCAGTTCTGCATAGCTCATCTGTTTTTCCTGAAAATATAACGCCGGTCTCTGACCGTATTCAGCTGCGCGTTTTTTCAGCATCTGCGGAACTGGAACAAAATGATCTTCCCGCTCATATATTTTATTAAACGTATGTAAGATTTTCTCCTTTTCCTCCGGCAGAACAAATTCTATTTCTTCTGTCAGCATTTGCGGATTGTTTAAGATCTGCTCCGTCATATATTGATATCTGTCCAAAACTTTTTGCATCTCGTCGCATTGATACATCTGTGCGTTATAACGGCAGATCAGCAGCACGCTCTCTGCTGCCTCTGCGTATATACTGATATCATAGGTTGTTTCCTGGATTGTATCTTTACTTTCGATCTGTATCTGCCCCTTACTATTATTTAAGCGGCGCTCATCATCCAGATCTTCATAAATAAAAATTGTTTTTATCAGATCACTGCTTTGACCCAATGCAGATTGTATTTCTGCAAGACTACAGTAGTCATATTTTAGTCCCTCTAAACTTAACGCATGATGTTTTATCAGCAAATCCTTTATCGTCCCGTTTTTCTCTGCTGTTACACGCGCCGGAATTGTGTTGATACACAATCCCACCAGCTGTTCAATGCCTGCGAGCATACAGCTTCTTCCCATAGAAACCCTGCCAAACACCACATCGTCTGTATTTGTGTATGCCTGCAGCGCCAATCCCCAGACAGTTTCCATAAAAGTATTCATCGTAATGCGCAGCTGCCTGCACAAATGTTCCATCTGCCTGGTCATATCATCTGAAAACTGTAATTTTACCGTTTCATATGATTCCCCGTCTGCCGCTCCTGCACCCATCGCGGCAATTGATGCAGAACCGACGTACCCGTCCAGTCTGTTCCGCCAGTATTGTAAAGCCGTTTTTGTATCCTGATGCCTGATCCAGTTTGCATAATCTGCGTATTTTAATCGTTTCCTGTCATTTTTCATATGAGCAAGGAGCTCGTCCGGCAGTTTCCCATCGCATAAACCTGTATAGATATCCGTCAGGTCATTCATGATAATCGCATAGCTCCATCCGTCTACAATAATATGACTGTATGTAACGAGCATATTATATTCATTCTGCGATACTTTAAATAAACAGACACGAAACAGCGGGTCCTGATCTAAAGTGATCCCTCTTTCCTTATCTTTTTCGATAAACAGTCTAAAATCAGTATCATTCGTATAAGATTCCAAACGGATCTCCGGTTTTCTCTCTTTTGGTATTACAAGCAGCGGCTGATCCACATGTTCCGTTATGATTACCGCCCTTAAAATCTCATGAATCCCGGTTAAAATTTCAAAAGCCCTGATCAGATGGTCCACGTTTTGCATTCCGCTGATTTTCATCACATTTTGAATCACATAAGTACTCTTTGACTTATATTGATTGTGGAATAACATGCCCTCCTGTAAAGGTGTTAATCGGCAGACATGTTCCACCGCACTGTTTAATTTATTTTTTTCAGTATTTTCCATGCGCTATACCTCAATCAGATTCTCGTCTATTTTTATTCCTACATGACGTCCTGCATCGCACAGATACGCCAGAACCGTATCTCCCGGCTTTATTGACGAAGCGTTTAAAACCGCGCCGTCTTTACCAAATATACGGATATGCCAGTCATCCTGTACAATAACGTTCACCGCTACATTATCCGCCTTTGCTTCTATCTTCAAAAGCGGCCTTTGTTCAATTTTCATCCGTCCCACGCTGACCTGTCTGGTGTTTCCCTCTGTGTCAGAAACCATAACGGTTGATCCGGCTTTCAGTTCGGATAAATAATTTGTTTCTTCATCTTCACGGAAGATATAAGAATGAACAGCTCCCGCATTCACCCGAAAAGGCCGCGTAGTCATATACGGAAGATAATGCGTCTCTGAACTGACCAAAATCCCGCCTCTTGATGTTGAACCAATCAGCATTCCCTCTTTTTCCGTCATGATACTTGTTGTATCAATGCAGGCCCTGAATCCCATTTCGATATGTTCTACATTCGTAACTTCCGCTTCCACCAGGTTTATTTTCTTTCTTTTTGTGTCTCTGTAATATTTTTCAAGTTTTAAGATTTCTTCTGAATCTGTATTTGACAGTACCACTCCGTCGCTTCCTTTCTCCATCACTTTCATTGCGATGATTGCATCTTCCGCTGTTTTTACAAATTTCACCACATTTGTATGTTTACTCTGAAGCCGGGCCAGAAGTAATTCAAGCGGAATATTTGTTTCATCCGCAAATTCAACAAATAAAAAAGAGAAATTACCGCCATTTTTCCATGCATTTTCCATCTCTTCCTCATTCGTAATCGAACAGTAAAGCGCTGTCTGATATCCCAACTCTTCGGCCTTTTGCAGGGTATCTAAATTCTGTGATAAAATGATTACATTATTTTCTGATTCAACTTCATTAAACTGATCCATTTCTACAAATACGTTTAAATGACGCGGTAAATTAAGCTCCGCCATCTGTGCCGCATCAGCCAAAACATATTTATAATCAACAGAGCAAACCAACTGCATCAACGAGCTTCCTGCATTCATTTTTCGCGCGTCAAAACAAATTATTTTTTCACTCATAATTAAATCCTCTCTTTCTTCTATCTCTCAGCCTGAATCAAATTCGCGTTATCTTTATGTACAATATCCGACATTTTTAACGCAGCGTTTCGAATATCGTTTTGCTGAAATATATTACGTCCTATTGCAGCCCCGTCTGCTCCCAGATGAATGGCTGTATCTACCTGATCTAATAAAACAGGATAGTCATCTGTATAAACGCCCCCGGAAATAACAACGGGTATTGTAACGGACGAAAGCAGCTTTTCCAGTATGTCTTCACCGGGAAACGGAATCTTAACCATATCAGCTCCAAGATCTTCCGCGATCCGCGCGGCATGAATCAGCTTTTCCGGCGCCAACTGATCCATATCATCCAGAGCGTACATCATCGCCAGTAATGGCATTCCCCATTCTTCACTCGCCCGGGATATTCTGCCAAGATCCATCAGCATATCTGACATGTCCTTACTGCATAAATTCATCTGTACGGAAACTCCAAGCGCCCCCAGTTTAACAGCTTCCTCAACATTCGTTACAAGTACTTTTTCGTAAGATTTTTCACTGCTTCCAATCGATGCGGATAAATGCATGATATATGAAAAAGAACGCAACTCTTCTTTTTCGAGCATTCTTTTCATGGTACCTTTGTGAAGAACTACAGCATCAACCCCTGTCCCAAGCAGTTTTTTCATCGTGTCTTCACAATTTGTAAGTCCGTCTATCGGCCCCTGTGTAACGGAATGGTCCATCGGGACAATAAACATGTGCTTTTTCTGAAACATCTGTGACATTCTTGCTTTTTTCCCCAGCACGCTTATCCTCTCCTTTTTTGTTATTTTATTTATACTCTACTTTTTCACTCCTCCATGCATCCAAGAAGGTCGCCCATTTCAATTTTCTCGATCCGGACATTCCCGATATTTCTTTTGCAGCAGGAAAAGTAATAATTGCCGTCATATATCAGAGAATATACTCCCGCACATTTTTTATTGTGATATATAATTTCTCCTCTATTGTATTGATAAGGTATCTGTATATCCTTTATATTGATCTGCAGTCCCTGTCCGTCATACTTTGTAAAACTCTCTTTCATTGTCCAGTATTTTGTCAGCGCCAGATTTTTTTCAGAATCATTCAGACTTAAGAAATACCGATATTCTTCGCCGGATAAAATTTCTTTCGCCAACGAATCCGTGTTTTTACCGGGCAGAATATTCTGTTCAATATCAATTCCTAATTCCTCGCAGTCAAAAGCGCATACTGCCCAGTTTCCGGAATGGGATACGTTAACGAAAGCATCTTTGCAGTTCGCAATACAGGGCTTTCCATATTGATTGCGAACAATATGAATTTTTTTATACTCATCCCCCATGCAGCGGACAGAAAGGCAGCGGATCATGATTTCTCCCAGCAAACTGCGTTTATAATCGTTTTTAAAACGAAACCGGCGTACTCTCTGTCTTGTCTCTAACGGCAGATTTTCTTCCGCTTTCTCTGCATCCGCGTCGCAGAAATCTTCTATATTTGCTGCAATTATTTTCATAGATGTTCCACCGCAAGCTGTTTCATATAACGTTCCAAATCTGCCAGGTTCTGAAATAAATTTCTGGATAAGCGCTCATCCGCAAACTCTACATCAAATTTTTCTTCCAGATAAACGGCCAGTTTGACAAAATCAAAAGATGAAATACCCAATTCATTTAGATCTTTACAAAAATCAACTTCCTGTTGTTCCATATTTTTCAAATCGCTTACAAATTTACAAATTTCTTCTCTGATATTTTGCATTTTAACTCCTATCTGTTCCTGTTTCCGTAAGAAATCACTGTTCTGTTCCATATTTCTCACTTATCTTTATTAATTGCATCTGCGCTTCTCTCTCTTTTTGTAAGACATCCCGGATTAACTGCTCAAATCGTTCCTCTGCCGTATAACTGCCGGATACAAATTTCTTAATTACCTTATTTCTGATTTTTTCCCATAACCGCGAAAGTTCAATGTAAACTGGCACAACGCTTTCTTTTATGGGGCTTAAATGATATTTTTCCGCAAGAAACGTAAGAAGTATTGCATACCGCAAACGGGAATAAACGCAATTTAAAAGCGATACATTCATCTCACAATTTTCAATACCGAAATCATTAAATTGATCTTTCTCTTTCAGCGCGGAAGCGACAGAGGAAAGATTCCCGGCAGAAAACAGGAGAAACAAACCGTGTTCTAACTGACTGTAATATTCTTTTTCGTCAATTAATTTAGATCGAAAAGCCCCGAGGATGTCATGATCCTCTATCGGACAGCCGGATATCGCTTTTCCCTCTACGTACCCTTTCATTAACTGCGATATTTTCAGTTCAATATGCTCTTTGTGATAAAACGGATCTTTTCCGGTAAAAACGTTTTTCCGGTCGTCCCAATTCTCTATCAGAAAAGTATGATTTCCCCAATCCACCGACTGATAACGCCAGTCCCAGGGACATTCTGTTCCCTTAAATTCCATAATAATACTGCTGTTTCCGCCAAGAAAATCTTTCAAACCGTCTACCGTACAATCTTCCTCGGAGATTTTTTCCAAACGGATTCCTCCATATAGACGCAGGCTGTCCAGAAAATCATCAGAAAAATTTATTTTATAGCTGCCCTCGCTCCCGGCAATGTTCATCCTAAGCTCGTCCAGATATAATGCCTGATAGATCAGATTTCTCTCTTTTGCAAAAGTTGCAATACAATCGTCAACACAAAATATTGGCAGCCTTATCTCTTCCCTAAATCTTGGAACATTAACCATCTATATCCTCCTTATTGAACCGGCAAGCTTTTCCAGGCCATCTATGATTTCCTGCTCTTCCTGAATTAAACCCAGATACATCCCGCAAATCCTGCCGTTTAATCTGCCGTTCCTTTTTAAGCCTTCCTTTAACACGATATTTTGCCACTCATTCCATGTCTGCAGGTTATTTGTGTATTTTTGCAGAATCCGTTCATCTCCAATCATATATCTACTATAAATGTAGTTTAAAAAGTAAAGAAAAAGCGCTCTCTTTTTTATAAAATAATAATTTTCCGTATACATTTCATAAAAATCCACATCCTGCCCTTCGTTTAAAAGACAGCAGATCTTCTGATAAGCATTTTTCCCATACAGGCAGTTATCCTGTTCCGGAACATAATAACCGCTGACTGTACGATTTAAATTTTCAAATATTAATTCCTCCTTTCTCCCCTCCCACTTATCACATTCCAGTTTTGCCCAGGCAAGTTCTATCGGCTGTCCGCTGAATAATCCGCCGTCAAACTCATTTTCTGACATTCTTGCTTTCATGATAAGATCAGCATCTATAAAACCTTTATAATTCCATGTATGAAAACGATCGGTAATCTTTATTTTACGCTCCTGATCGTCCACATCGTACATAATGACTGTATGATTGCCATGCGATCTTTTATAAAACGGCGTATATGGCAAAAAAAAGCTGTCGCATACAATAATTAAAGGGATTCCTGCACGAACAAGTTCATAATTTGTTTTTCGCACCTTATCCGCATCTTTTTTTTCTGAAAATTCAATCTGCATATTTTCTCTGTAAGCAGGCAGCAGACATTCCTCCCACGTGTCATGGATTATATGATACCCTTCTTTCTGTTCCAGTTTCAAGACTACTCCCAGATTCAAATACGCAATCGCATTTGTTATTCCGTAACTATGTAAAATATTTATCACGCTATTTTGAAAGCAAAAGGAATCAAATGCTTCCTCATATGTCTGTTGTGACTGCTCTATGATTTTATTCATTCGAACCCCTTTCATCCTGACATAAGCTGCTGATCCGAATCTTCCCCATCTGATCGCGCTGAAATTTCTCTATAAACACAAATTTTCTGGGAATTGCATTTTTATGTATCCGCTTTTCCAATTCCAAATAGCAGTCTGCCTTTGAGAGATGATCGGCTACAAGATATGCCGTCAAATTATTATCGCAAAAAATTACCTTACATTCTTTCACGCCGCCAATATCTGAAATCGCTTTTTCCACCTCTTCCAGAGAGACTTTCATTCCGTTTATCTTGGCCATCCGTGAATCTCTGCCTATAAAGGTTATGTTCCCTTCCTGATCTAATCTGACTTTATCATTTAAAGTAACATACCCTTCCCCGTCTAACAGATACTCATCGTCAATATAGCCGCTGAACATACCCGGTGATTTAATATATAAGAATCCCTCTGTCCCCGCCGGAACTTTCTGACCATTCGCATCGCATACTTTCAGTTTTACATTCCACATTGCCTTACCGAGCTTCTCATAGTCATTTTCATCTGTGCGGCAAATTGCGCCTCCTGTTTCTGTGCTTCCGTAGTTACTCAATAGCTTTACATGAAATTTTTCGTAAAACATATGATAAATTTCTTCCGTAACCTTTGCTGTCGCGGCCAGACAAACTTTCATATCCCGCATCAGACATTTACTGTCACCCTGCATGGCAACGCTACACAATAATTTCGCCATATCCGGAATCATTGTCATCATATTGATTCTGTGATTACCCAGATATTTCAATATCTGTCTCGGATTAAATTTATCTACAATGTGCAGCGTACACCCGTTAACAACTGCATTGACAAAAACTGCTCCAAAAGAAAAGGAATGTTCCAGCGGGCACAGACTTAAAAGATCATACGGTACATTTAAATGAAATGTCATACGATAACTGAGGCCCTCAAAATCAAGCGCTTTCATACTTCTTAAGCACAGCTTTATTCTGCCGCTGCTTCCGGAAGTCATATGGATTAAATGAGTATCTTTTTCCCTGTTCTCAAATCTGTCCGAAACCAGTTCTCTTTCGCAATTATTTTCATTTACCGCCTCTTTTATGATCTCTTCACTTAAAAGGATAAAATTAACCCTCTCCTGCAAATTTTCCACATCCCGCTTTGGAACATCGGAAGAAATGGGCAGTATCTTTGTTCCCCAGGCTGCCAGGCTGAGAAATAATATTACAAATTCAAACTGATTTGCAACATGAAAGGCGATACTTTCCGCTGTGGGCAGCCGATATTTTTCTAAGATACTCTGATTAAATGCAATCCAGTGAAATAACTGTTTATAGGTAATGTTTTTTTCCCGATAAATAATTGCAATTCTATCTGACTCTTTCATCCTTTCAAGATACTGTATCACTATGCCCCTCCTTACATTCGCATACTTTAGCGCATAATCCCGCAAGGCTGCCAAACAGTTCCACGCCCAGATCCTCGTCGGGCACTTCTATTCCATATAAATTTTCAATTTCTACGATTATTGTAATGGCTTCAAGGCTGTCAATTGCCAGATCACGATATAGCTGTTCGCTTTCCCAGTCAATGTCCATCGTATCTCTCTTGAGCGTTTTTACTATAATTTCTTTTACTGCATCATAAAGTTCTTCTTTATCTCCATACATATTTTTTCCCTCTCCTGTTTTCTATTTTCTTCACATACAATATGAAAGATCATCCGGCCATTTTTAATGCACACATCGAATATATATCTGTAGTTCATATAATTAGATACGGTTGTATCACTGGCCAGCCTGCAGTCTACTTCCTGAAAGAAACCGTTTTTCTCTTTTCCTGTCTCTTCTCCCAGATAATTAAAACAATATGGCGCCTGCAAGTTCTGATAACCCTGATTCATAAACTCCTCTTTTAACAGGCCATATCCAATGCCGTTAAAATTTAACTCATCCCACTTCGATTCAACTTCAACGATCGTATCGCGCAGATTATCTTTCTGTTTAATTACGACAGGAAAAATTGTGGTAAACCATCCTATCGTCTGAAATACATTTTTATCCCGAAACAGATCTTCTCTTCCATGACCCTCAATATCAATCAAAACCTCTGTTTCATTTCGATTATTGACTGCTCTTATCACAGCTGCCAGCACGACGCTTCTGACACTGACAGATAACTCATCTGCGTATTTTCTGACTATCAAAACTTCTTTTTCGTCAAGCGCAAAATCAGTTTCCAGAACCTTCATCCCATCTTTTCCATCGGGCTTAGCGCTCTGCCGCATCTTTTTTACGATATTGAGCCAATAAGATTTTTCAAATTTTGTGATTTTTTTCCTGTATTGTTCTAATCCAATCTGCCAGTCCCCAAATGTCATACTGCTGTCCGGAAACGCAGTTTGATCATTGTAATGATGATAATAAAATTCCCACTGATCCAGAAGAATTTTCCACGATACAGCGTCTGTAACCAGATGATGCATACACAGATAAAGCAGGGTTCTTTCGCCGGCCCTGATTAAGACAGCGCGAAACAGGTTTCCCTCTTCAATTAAAAATTCTTCCTGTACTTCCGCAGATAAATCGTACAAATATCTGTCCAGTCCGGTTGCATCACAGCTAACAGTTCTAAAAACTTTTGCGAGCATCGACGCCTCATATGGTTTCACCACGAACTTATCCTGAAAAAAAGCCGCTCTTAACATTTCCTGATTTTTTAAGATCTGATTCAATGCGTATGTAAGCCTGCTTTCATCACATTCTGACAGTTCTGCCAGACAGGATTGATTAAAATGATTGATATCTTTGATTTTCCATTCATGAAAAAAGCTGTGCAGAATCCCCGTAAATTTATAAGCTCCTGTTTTCTGTGCCGTAATTTGCTGCTGATCGGCAGATTTTACTGTCACTTTTTCTACTAACGCATATAGATTTTCTGTTTCCAAAATATCTTTGGCCATCAGAGACAGGCCGCTTTTGCCAAGCGCATTCGCAACCATGATCGCTTTGATGGAATCGCCGCCCAGGCTGCGGAAATTATCGAGCCCATTTATTTTTTTCAAATCTAATACGCCACAGACAGCCTCCGATATCTTTTTCCAGTTCGGATGATCCTCATACAGATCCGAATACGACTGACTGTCAGGCAGCTCCTTTTTTTCTTTTATAATGCTTCCGGCCGCTTTCCCGTTTTTGGACAGGGAAATGTTCTCAACATGTATGATTTCATGCGGAATCATATATGCAGGTATTTTTTGCGCAAGTTTATTTTTGATCTTTTCAGCCGATTCGTCAGAAACGACACATGCAATTATTTTTTCATTTTCGTATAGCACAATCACATCTTTTATTTCCTCTAATAATTGCAGCTGCTCTTCTATTTCTCCCAGCTCAATTCTGTATCCCCGCGCTTTAATCTGCCTGTCTTTTCTCCCGTAGAATCTAATGTTCCCGTCTTCTGTCCAACTTGCGATATCGCCGGTTCTGTAAATAGCGCCCTCTCCGTATTCGTTCTCGATGAATCTTTCTGCTGTGAGCCGGCTGTTATTGATATACCCTCTTGCCACGCCCACGCCAGATATACATAACTCTCCCTTAAATCCAATACCGGCAAGTTTACGTCCATTTAATATATGGGCGTTGATATTATCAATCGGTTTTCCGATCGGTATATATTCCTCAAATCCGGTACACTCGTAATGAGTGACATCCACTGTACATTCGGTTGGCCCGTATAAATTAATGAGAGCCGTCTTTTTAAACTGCTCGTAAAACCGCCTTACAATATCCCTTTTTAATGCTTCTCCACTGGCAAAAACATATCTTAGCTTTTTTATTTTCATCAGGAAATCAGGATTTATTTCGAGATATCCTAAAAATGCATTTAACATAGACGGTACAAAATGAATCATCGTAATATCATTTTTAACCAACGACTCGGCAATGGCCCCCGGATCTTTCTCTTCGTTTTCGCGTAACAGGTATAAAGTTGCCCCGACAAAAACCCCCATAAAAATTTCCCATACGGACACATCAAATGTAAATGTGGTCTTTTGCAGCAGCCTGTCCTGTTCTGTAACATGATATTGCCGAACCATCCAGTCTATTCTGTTTATGACACTGTGATGCTCAACCATTACCCCTTTGGGCTTGCCTGTAGTACCTGATGTATATATGATATATGCCAAATCATTTGGCATGGAATGGCTCTCATAATGCGTTTCCTGATTTTGCGCCGCTTTACAGATATCAGGAATCCGAAAAACCCGGCATCCCAATTCCTGCAATTTACCTGTCACGCTGCTGTCGGGGGAATATTCCAAAATATATCGCGCTTTCGCATTCTCGATCATATACATCATTCTCTCAAACGGCTCTTCCGGTTTGATGGGAAGATAGGCGCCCCCTGATTTTAATATCCCCCAAATACCAATCAGCATTTCCAAACTTCTTTCTGTAATAAGAGGAACCGGCATATTCGCTTTCACGCCCGCATTGTGCAGGTATGCCGCTACCGCATCAGAATACGAATCCAACTGTTCAAACGTCATCTCCTGTTCGCCGATCACCGCCGCAATTTTATTCGGATGACGCAATGCCTGGGCCTTCAGATAACTTTGCAGACTGGTTTTGCTCTCGTTTGCCCTGATCATTGGATTATACTCTTTAAAAATAATATTTTTTTCCTGCGGCAGACAGGTATCGCAGTCTTCTATTCTGGTATTTGGATCACTGCAGCATATCCCGAGTAATAAAACGAATTTATCCAAAATAGTTTTGATTTTTTCCGGCCTGTACAGATTTTCATAATATTCACATACAATATAACTTTCATTTTCCTTTTCAATTACCTGAAAAGATAAATCCACTTTTGCGGAATCATAATTGATATCGACCGGAATAAATGTTTTGGATTCTTTCTCTACGTAGTAATTCAGCATAACGTCAAAAAGCGGGTTCTGCCCCGGCAAACTTTCCAGATGAATCATTTTGCTCAGCTGTTCAAACGGAAAATTAACATTTTCGATTGCAAAAAATATTTGTTCCCGTATCTGCTCGATTGTCTCGCATAATGTCATGCTGTCCTTTAGATTAACGGAGACAATGGAAGAATTAACAAACAATCCCAGCATGTTTTCATATTCGACGCTGGTTCTGCTGGAAACAGGAAAACCGATGGTAATCTGATCCTGATAGCATATTTTTTTCAGAAGAACCGCAAGCACACCCATAAACAAAGAATATGATGTACACTGGAGCCGTTCTTCTAACTGATAAAGCTTTTCTGTTAATTCTGCCGGCAGTTTGACAGATTGTTTTCCGCCTTTTGTCTGACTGTAATCTACAGGGTAATCTTTTGGCAAATCAAGACGTTCCACATTCATATTCTGCAGCGCTTTTTTCCACTCAGTTTCTTCATATTTAAAATTATACTCCGTTATTTTGCTGCTGTATTCTCTATACTGCTTTACACAGGAAGCTTCGAGCGATTTCCTGCTGCATCTCATTTCAAGTTGTTCCAGGAATAAACGATTGCTCTCCTCGTCATTATTAATGTGATGAATATCAAGCAGTAAGTAGCTGTTATTTCTTATACTTATGATTTTGGCCCTTATTAACAAATCGTTTTCCAGTGAGAACGGCCGAATAAAATTTTTCATTTGTTCCGAAATCTCTGTCTCATCCTCTTTCGATATCTCCACAAATGAATCAACTTCCTGTATCACTCTCTGCATGATTTCGCCATCGCAGACTACATAATTCGTCCTTAATATTTCATTTTCTTTCACAATTGTTTCTACCGCATTTGCCAGTGTTTTCAAATCTATACTCTCATCCAACAAAAAAAGCTGGGGCATATTATAAGAAACACTGTTTTCTTCTAGCTTATACATGCTGAACATTCTCTTTTGCGCTGGCGTCGCAGGATATAACTGTGAATTTTCCACGCTGAAATGAAACTCCTTATCCATATCATCCTCCTAAACAAATGCCCATCCCCGGTATGAGAATCAGCCCTGAACTATGTATATAAATTTCTCCTGAAAACACTTTGGTCCGGTATTCATCAGATCATACTCTGCTGCAGTCTTTCATATTTTGCAATACTCTCTCTAAAACGCACTTTTCATTCTGCTCCAATTGATCCAATTTGGATACTACTGTAATTTTCAGTTGATTTTTACCTGATACCATATATTTCACCATTAAATTTCGAATGAGAAGCGCCTCGCTGCACAGGCTTTCCAGAACTTCTATGATATCGGCATCCCAGATCAATTCGTGTTCTAATAAGTACGAACATATTTTTCTGATATGCTTCTTATGTTCCCAGAGCAAATGAAAATCCTGAATATAAACGTCTTCCGGACGGGTGTGAATGACACGATTTTTTAAATAGTCATAGCATTCTATGCCAAACTTTAACCTTGGAGCAGCGTATGGATCCCTGGTACAATCCATAATGCTCCATCCGGCTGTCGCTTTTGAATTGAGATAATCCTGAAAAGAATCGTGTACACGATCAAAGTTAAAGGTTTGTTTACACTTTCCATAATACTGCCATAATTCCACATTCCCCATAAACCCAAGTCTGCTTTCATATTTAGGCGAAACATTTTCGAATGCAGTTCTAAATTCTTCAAATGTACAGATTTCCCGGCTGTATTTTCCGTTTTTAAAATTATCGCACACATGAAATATTCTTTTTTCCATATCGTATCCATAGATAAATATATCATGTGCAAAATCATCTTTTTCCCGCTCCTTTGCACTTTCATAATTATACGCCATGATATCGCTTCTACGAATTAATAAATATACATAACAGCCAAATGATATATTCCGGATAATAAAATCCAAAATATCAATGTTCATTTTCGTCAAATACTCTCTTGAGATACGTTGAATTTTTAAATATGGACACGTCTTATAGTTAAAATCATAAAAAAGTAACGCGCGCTCATTAGAGGTCAGCTGAATAAAATTACATAACAGCCACTCACTCACTTCGCTATGCAAATTTAAGACAGAAACAGCATTTGAATAGATCGGATATACGTTTATATCCGCATTCCCTAACGGAAGAATCTTATTCTTTTCTACTTTCATCTTTCTTTTTTCCTTTCCTTATTTTTTGTTCAAATTTTACTACAAATATAGTTTATTTTCAAGATTAATTTTTCTTTCGAAGAAGAAACATCCTGCTCTTAATCCGTTCCGCCCTGCGGCAGCGCGTGATACAAACCCAACACGCTCTGTATCAGTGCGTCTAACTGATCAAATTTCGGACTTTCACTTTCTTTCACTTTGCCTTTCGCCGCTGCCAGATCCTGCCGATAGCCTGGCAGCGAACCAAGCAGAGCGCTCTCTTCCGGGCTCAATGAAAGTTGTGTCCTGTCTGGTGCATGCTCTACTCTTTCCTTAATCTGCCGCAGCGTATCCGTGACAGATTCAAAATGAACGGTCAATTCAGAGGCAGCTACTGTCGCCTGTCTTTCCATTCCTTTTGACGCAGGCGTCGTCCCGTTCTCTGTACCGCGAAAATAAGAATCGCCTGTATGCAGGGAAGATACTACAAAATTACCGGCGATCGACTCCCGAAGCGCCCGGAAATGTTCGTGGCATTTTTTACAGTCAATGCGCGTGCCTCCGAACTGTATGACTCTTTTCATCGTCCCGGACGGATCGACTTCCCGGACTTTCGCGTTTCTTCTCTCCAATATCCGGTTTGTCGTCTCCGGAAGTCCCTCTGCCCCTCTCTCCCCCGGTTCGTTCGCCTCATGTTCCAGATAATCCATAATTGTCATCTCGCCGTGAATCGGACTGTGCCCTCTGGCAAGACCGCTCTCATACTGCCGATTCTGCGGGACATCGAGCACCACAATTTCGTATGCTTTGATCTTTTCAATCTGTTTCATGACTTCCGGAAGCATTTCCGATCCGGTCAGGTCAATACCGGCCGGCGTCTTTGAACCCTCAAAACCTGCTCCCGACACAAACTTCTCGCCCTGATTTTTCATGATTTCCACCACGCGTTCCTCTGTGATATGATCCAGCACATACCGCACTTTCTCTCTTAATGTTTTCATATCTACAGGAGCCGGCTGATCCTGTCCAAACGGTTTAAACCAGGTATTGTTTGCAATATAGATTCTGTTTCCAAGAACCGTTATCGCTATATGAGGCCCGGCGTCCGAATCATGCGCCTCATGATCCAGCCGTATTTTTGTCGCCATATGCGCCACACAGTGCATCGCTATTTTTTTTGGGTTAAAATAAGGATCCATCTCACCCACTCTTCGATAGTCTCCCTTTTTTTCGATTCCTGACAACGGCTCCTCAAATGTTTCCGGAGTTATGTCGGGAACAAAATTCACGCATCTCTCCAAACTGTCAATCACATCTTTCAGGGAAACGGCGCCGGGCGCAATCTGCTCATAAACGCCCTGTGCCCATTCCAGCTGTCCGTTCAGATCTGCAAGCTCAGATATGTCCCTGTCCGGCGCATTCCCCGCAAAATTAAATTCGCATAACTGAAGATACGCATCCAATAAATCGCCAATAGTTGAAGCCTGGATACTCTCCTCCGTAAAATATTGTTTCAGATCCGAAACAGCAAACCAACCCTCTCTCTTATATCGCGCAACCTGCGGAACCTGCACCGGAACTCTGTGAGATATATCCGCGTTGTCAGGCGCTTCTCCCATTTCCCGCTTCAACGGCTTTTTTACATACTTTGTCTTCATCCCCTCGAATACGGACATCCTCTGTACCGGCAGGAAAGATTCCCCCGGCGGTCGCTCCGAAGACGTTTCGGCCGACTCTCCCGGCGCCGGCCCGGAAAACTTTTCTGTTTTTTCTGTGTGTGCCGGCAAATTTCCCTTTGCTCCGATCTGATCCGCCTCCTGTTCCAGTTTCGGATCCGTATTCAGCCATACCCCACCGGGATGTCTCGTATCTGCTTTTACAATTCCCTGTTTCTGCTGCACGACATGTCCAAGTTCGTGCGGCAGATGTTTCTCCTCTCCCGGCGCAAGATAGACCTGGTTTCCCTGTGTACAGGCAAGCGCATTGATTTCTCCGGGCTGTCCGGAATTGTAATGAACACGCACGTCCTGAAACGACAGCCCCGTATGCTCCTCCATTCGCCTTTTCAACTGCAGCGGAATTCCCGTGCGGTTTTCCTCTGTTTTTTCTTTCTCTTTAAAATACATAGATCCCTCCACTTCTCACACTAACCCTCCAACAGGTAAGCATATTCTCCCCACATCTCTTTTGTCACCGCGCGCTCCATCTTTTCATATTCTGCATAAACCGCATGCACGATATGTTCCATGCAAAGCGTCCGACCGGCGGAAACCGCCTCCACACAGGCCGCCAGTATCACATTCTTTATCATTGCGCCGGTCAGGTCAAACTGCCTGGAAAGCCAGGCAAGATCCAGTTCTTCCCGCGGCAGTTCGGGCGGCAGACAGCTCTCCCAGATACTGCGCCGTATCGTTTCATCCGGCGACGGAATTTTTAATACATATTTCATTCTCCTCAAAAACGCCCTGTCAATACTGCCATAAAAATTTGTGGCAAGAACAACGATTCCGTCGAAGCGCTCTATGCGCGAAAGAAGGTAGGAGACATCCTGATTGGCATATCGGTCCCTCCCCTCTTTCACCTCGCCGCGCTTTGCAAAAAGCGCGTCCGCCTCGTCGAAAAAAAGAACGGGCTTACCCTTTTCTGCAAACGCAAACACCTGCTCAAGACGCTTTTGCGTCTCCCCGATATATTTATCTGTAATTCCGGACAGATTCACCTGATAAAGCGGAAGATCAAGGCTTTTTGCCAGCGCATGCGCCGTCATCGTCTTCCCGGTCCCCGGCGGTCCGGCCAGAAGAATGCTGACTGCACGCCCGTATGGATACAACCTTTTTAAATTCCACTCTTCATAAATGCGGTACCCTTCCGTAATACTGCTTAAAATCTGAGCAAATACCGCCTGCAGCTGCGGCGGCAGCTTCAAATCCTCTGCACAGACCTCCGGATCGATCAGCGTGCCAAATTTCATCTGCATCCCCTGATACAGCTGCTTTGTGCACAGCGAAAAAAAAGTTTTTGCATCTGCAGTTCGACTGTGCTTCCATTCTTCCGCCGCTTCTGCAATCTCACCGGCCGTCAGCCGGAAACGAACCGAACAGGATACGCAGTCGATCGGTATGCCGTAACGTGCGGCAAACCGGTAAAATAAAACTTCACGCTGCTCTCTGTCCGGTTCGCAGAGATTGATCTTTCTGATCTCATAACCGTCTGCAGACGCAAAAACCGCATCTGTCTGCGTACACAAAATAACCGGAATCTCTGCCTGTAAAAACAGCGCGTCAATTCTGGAAAGGAAATCGGATTCTTCCACCTGCTCTTTCGAAAACAAATCTGCGCTGATCCCATAGATACATACCGCTGTTTTCCACAAAAATGCAGCATGCAAAAGCCCGCTCCAGAAACGTTCCCCCGCCGTTTCAAACAGATCCCTGTTCTTAGCCAGGGAGACCATGATCAAATCACGTTTTAACAGAACTGCAATATGCTTTGCAAGAAAACGGCGCCCGTCCTTCCCGCAGATCTGCAGTATATGCTTTTTCGAATCAGGAGCGGACGGCTCCAGCCACTTTGCTCCCTCTCTCGCGAGATCCTGCCATAAAAACAGCGGAGGAAGCGTACCTTTGTGATCAAACCACTGCGCTCTTTCCGCCAGAAACATTTCTTTGCTCTCCTCACCCGTCAGAAACGCCGGCAGAAAATGATCTGCTTCCAACAGCGCCTGCTGCAGCGGCATCTTATTCCAATCAACAAAGCATATTTTCTGCAGATTGGAAAGCAGCGCAACGGCAGACGGATAACTGCGGCAGGATACGCCCGCAACTGCACAGACAAGCTGCAGCGTGACATATGATCCGGTATAATAATTCAGATATACCGCAAATTCCGGCACATACGAGACCGCAAGGCACAAATCGACTGCAGCGCCAGACACTTTCTCCAAAACCTGCTTCTTCGCTTCGTCCGCGCTGTCCGCACTTAAATCAGAAAGAATCTGTCTGTAACGCTTTTCCTCCATGCTGTCGTTTCTATCCGGATCCGACAGCGACTCCTCCTGCAGCGAGCGAATCAGATAAGACAGATACGGAAAACGTTCCAGACTGTTTTCTCTTCCTGTTTCTTCAATGTAAATACAGGTTTTCTGTATGATCCTGCATATGGCTGTCCTGGGAAAATCCATCTGTTTCCCACTCCTTCCTGTCGTTTACGAGAATAAATGAAACCACGGCTCGCCCGCGTCGGACTTCATAAATCGACTGCAGAGGTCAAGATAGGATTTTGCGGCGCCGTCCTCTCTGTTCTGCCGCAGCACCTCAATAAACGCCTGCCTTGCCTCTCTGTAATTTGCGGCGCAGAATAATGTAACGCCGCGCAGAAATATCTCCTTTGTGATTTGCTTTAATCTGCGCTCCCCCGGTTCGTCCGCGTCAAAAACGTCATAGACTCCCGTAAGTCTGCCGGATGAAGCAATTTTTAAATATCCGAGAAAACGGCAGTGATACTGTTCCTTAAAATCCGGAATACGGCGCGCGGCATTTTCAGTTACTAAAATGGAAGCGCAGATCCCGGGCGCCATCTTCATCAGATCATCAGACAGCCGGCCATACTCTGATATGCTCACAATATCCATTCGCTCCTTTTGGCCGGCAACCCCGATCATCACCTCGCCCGTGGCAATCCCTACAGAGAGACGCTCCCCGTCCTCCCGTACTTTCTCGCATGCCATAATTGCGGTTTTCACTGCATATTCCGTCTGTACCCGGTAAAACGAGCGAATCCCTGCCTTTTCCAACCGCATCACCGTACCTTTTTGTTCAAGCACGGCCGGTATCGTTCTGTTTAAGATTCCGTTAATATACTGAAACATTTCCTCCGCCGGCATATGACGCGTCTTTTCCGTAAAACCGCAGGGTTCCATCGATAAAATTGTAAGCTCTTCCTGCGCCTGATCGCCCAGCCGAAGATCGACCACACTTTCTTTTCGGAGAATATCAAAGGTTTCCGGCGGCACAAATTTCTGATAGGCGCTGTTTAACTCCTCCATCTCCTGCATATGCTTTGCAATTTTTTCAGACATACGGTTAAATACCTGTGTAATCTCCCCCAGCTCATCCTTTCTTCTGCAGATTACCTGCACGCCAAGTTCACCCTCCAGCATTTTCTGTACGCCCTGTTTTAACCGTGCTACCGTGCGCAGAATGCCAAACTGCACAAATAAAAGCAGAAACGACATGCCAAATCCAATCAGCGCCGTAATGCGCACCGTAATTTTTGCCAGTCCGTTCAGAAAAACGGCGGAGAGATCCAACAGAAAAACATCCGCCCCGAGTACGGCAATCGTGCTGCCGCGCGCATCTTTGATCGGATAAAATACAGACACCACACTGTCATTCTCGTTTTCTGTAAAATCCAGACTGTCGCTTTTTCTCCCTGTGCGAAGTGTCCGTCTGAGCGCTTTCATCTCCTCATCCTGATAATTTACGACCGGAGCGCCTAACGGTTCCCCGTTTTTGTCTGTATCAAACAGCCAGATCGCCGAATCCTCACCTTTCGGGACAATAATATAGAGATAGGTCAGCCTCGCCATCCGTCTGACCTCTTCCATTTCCTGCAAAACTTCATAATAGTGCGCATCGGCCGTATGGGTATCGGCATATCCAGCAATCTCCTCTGCCGTCAGATCAAGACTGTATGCGGCAAGGTCGATCACACTGACGGCAGATTCCGTATAGCGCTCCCAAAAAACCTTTCCCGTATACAAATAAACGACAATCCAGACTGAGACCAAAAGAACGATACCAAAGATAAGAAAAAACAGGATAAATTTTGCCCGAAGACCGGGTCTTATTTTCTTTCTGCCAGACGTCATATTTCTTTCCCCTCATGGTAACATCAAACTTGTATTTCCGGGGTTTGTAATCTGAATACATCCGCCCCAGATACAGACTGCTTTGCTGTTTTGATTTAACGCCGGCTTATTTGATATCAGCACCGCAGGAGAACCGGGCGCCCAGGGCGCGGTAATCACAGGCAGGCACGGCATTGGCGTTAACGCTCCCAAAGCCGCTGCCGTTGCGGCTGCAACCTGCGGGTTTGCCATCGAACTGCACATACCAAACGGCATAATATTTTTCATCGGCACAAAATCCATAATCGTCGCTGCCGGCGGCCCTTTCATCAGCACCCCACTTTCCGGCGTAACCGCAAGTACGGAGGGAGCCGCCCCAAAACTGCAGGCGCACATAGCGCCGTGGCACACTCCAAATCCCATCTGATTTCCTCCCCTGAATGCACGTTCTATAAAAAATCAAACGTTTGGCTGCCGCCGGCTTTCAGGCGGCAGACCGATTCTCTGCTTTCATCCCGCGCTTTCAGCCTGCCATAGACAAAAAAAGGCGCTTCCCCCCTGACAGACGGAAACGCGGCAAAATATGATTTTTCTGCCGCCCCCGCCTCATAGCGCTGTGCATAGATGACATGCGTTCCGATTTTTGCATGGGGATATTGCAGCGCCTCTTCCAGCAAATAAAGATCGGAATGCAAGCTCTCCAAAGACAGCGCTTTGACCCATTCTCCCGGCCCGCCTTTTCCGGGATCTGTAAGCAGAAACGTTCTGCCGCTTAAATTCTTTTGTTCCTGCTGATACAGTGCAATGCGGCGTTCCCCCTGCACTGCGTCCAGGCGCAGTTTTACCCTTGCGCGCCTGCAGTCGCCCGCGATTTCGAGCGCCGCGCGTTCTTTTCGCTTTCCCTCCAGAAATGCCGTTCCCGGAGGAAACGGATAGCTTCGGTCCGGCAGCACAAAAACCGTAAGCACAGGGGGCATCCCTTCCTCCTGCGCCAATGGAACTGTAATTCTTTTTGTCTGGAAATAAGTTCCAAAAAGCGCCACCTCTGCCGGGTTTTTCTGCGCTTTCATAAAGACACGATAGCCGTCCGCTTTTACAAGCGGTTTCTTCTCACCCGCTGCCTGTACGCAAAAATCCGGATCTGTAATCGGTTTTCCCGAAAAGGCATCGATTGGAAGAATGATAAACGATGTAACCAGATCTGTCCGTTCCCTCATACCGCCTCCATAATTCCGCCGCTATTCCACATCAAATATTACATGTGTAACCCTCGTTGTCTGACGAATCCGTTCCGACTTAATTTCCACAGGCCCGATTTCGTAAAACAAAGAAGTATGATATCCCTGCTCAGTATTGCCATAGATGCGCAATTTTTCTTCAATGGAAAGATTTAGCATTGAGATTGTACAGGCAGGCCCCCTGCCCGCGCTTTTGCCACTTTCCAAATCCATGTCAATCGCTCCGTAATCATTAAAAATCTGGATAATTTTTTCAAGTATTTTCTGTTCCTCCGCCGAACGATACCGCGCGTCTCCGGGCGAATATGCCGTAATCATGCAATACAGATTGACAAAGCAGGACGGATACCTCTGTCTGTTCCCATCGATGCTTCGCATCGTATGACTGCGCAGTTCCTCGCATTCTCTGATATCATAAACCCAGACAGTCACGCCAAGATCTCCCCGCTCCGCCGGATGACAAAGCCCGATCTGCTCCGGCGATCTCACGGCGGAAGGCACAATTTTTTTTCTGAGCAGCTCCACAAATGCCGCCGCCGTCCATGCAATCCCCGTTTCGTTCATTCTGTTGTACTCCCTGTCAGTATTCCGTTTCGATAGATTCCCTGTTCTAAAATCATACCGGTCTGTCCGTCGTATACGATTCCGCTCCCGCTTTTTTCTCCATGCAAAAAACCGCCCTCATAGATCAGCTCTCCCAGACTGTTGTATAATTTTCCTTCTCCGTCGTATAAATCCTGCCAAAAACCGCCCTCGTAAACCAACAGACCGGCAGCCGCGCTGTAAAGCGAACCCTGTCCCGATTTTTTGCCCCGCGAAAAACCGCCCTCATAGACCAGTCTGTTCTCCCCCATATACAGTCTGCCGGTTCCGTCAAACAGACCGTTAGAAAAGCCGCCCTCGTACATCAGGATTCCGCTGATATCCTCGTATAATTTTCCTTCCCCAAAAAATTTCCCGGCTTTAAAACCGCCCTCATAGCAAAGTCCTTTTTTTCCGTAAAGCTTTCCGTTTCCCTCGTAGACTCCCCCGGCAAACTCTCCTTCGTATTGCAGCGTTCCGTCCTCCCGGTATTCTTTCCCGAAACCGTTCGGCGTGTCCGCTGCCACGCTTCCCTCATAGCGAATACTGCCGCCATAGAGCGTTCCCTCGCCGCATGTTCTGCCTGCTGCAAATTCTCCCTGATAGCAAAGCTCCCCGTCCCGATACAGTTCCCCGGCTCCGTCGTAAAATCCTCCCGCAAACTGCCCCCGGTAGCATAGCTCTCCGTCCTCATACAGTTCCCCGGCTCCGTCGTAAAATCCTCCCGCAAATCCGCCCCGGTAGCATAGCTCTCCGTCCCGATACAATTCTCCGGTTCCGTCATACTGGCCCCCTGCAAACCCGCCCCGGTAGCATAGCTCTCCGTCCTCATACAGTTCTCCGGTTCCGTCATACTGGCCTCCTGCAAACTCGCCTCTGTAGCGGACAGTTTCGTCGATATCATAAAGCGTTCCCTCGCCGTCATAGAGTCCTGCCGCGAATGTCCCCTCATACTGAAGCTGCCCGTCCGTGTTGTACAAAGATCCGTACCCCTGATACTGATTTCCCAAAAAACCGCCCCGGTACTGTATTTTCTCATTCGGATCATACAATTCCCCGTTTCCGGAATATTCCTCCATACAAAACTCTCCCCGATACAAAAGATTCCCGTCAAAATCACAGAGCGTTCCGTATCCGTTGATTCGGCCGTCCTCCAGTTTCCCCTGAAAAATCACATTTGAGCGTTCCGGCGCAAGCAGTTTGACTTTCCCGCTGTATCCGCACATGGCAGGCGAGTTGACTTCCATCGTTTTTACAAAGAATTTTGACTGCATGAGGGGCCATCCCCACTGAACCAACAGAATCAGCGCGACAGGCAGCGCAATTCCCGCCGCATACAGAAATTTTTTTGAGATGAGATACCGCCCGGCTGCCGCATAATCTTTCTCTGCGGACGGCAGAGCAGTGACCGCCTCTTTATACTTTTTCTGTACATCGCCCGCCGCAGTACGGACAAATCCTAAGAGATCCAGCCTGCTTCTGATCTGCCGCAGCTTTTGAAGAAGCGGAAAAAATAACGGCTGCGCGCATCTGCGCATTCTGTATTTAAAATTTTTTCTTATTCGATATCCGGATAATCCCATCTGTTCGTTACCCCAATTCTTTTTTTCGCACCGGCGTTTCGCCCGCCTCCTCTTTCTGCGGTATTTGCTTTGCCGATTTCTTCAGTATGACCGTTTCTTTTTTTCCGTTCCTCTCCGGTTTTTTAGCTTTCGAATCCGTTTTTTCCCGTTCCTGTTTTTGTGTCGGGGCTTTTCTCTCCGTCAGGCTTAACGTGCCGATACTGGCATACTTTTGCCCGTCGCCTGCCGGGACGTCCGGCGCTACGCAGACATATACAAGAAGCCCCAGCAGACCGCCGATACACAGACAGTAACAAAACTGACCGATCTGATTCGCGTTTTTATAAATCTTCTCCCACAAAGGCAGCAGCACGCTCTTTCTGCTTTGACTGCATTCCCGGATGAAATCAGGCAGGCCCGGATAAAGCCTGCAGTAAGCCTGATAGAGCGGCGCCTGACCGGTAAACGCGGCACGCTCCAACCGGCGGACAAACAATGCAAGGTCCGAACGTTCGCCCGCGGTAAGCTCGTCCCGAAACAGGATATGATAACACTCCGCAAGGCGCTTTTGCACGTTCAAAAACAGAATCGGATCGTCAAATTGCATAGTTTCCTCCAAAACCTGCGGATCGAACAACAAAAAATTGACGTTTAACCCGCCCGTTTCATCGACTGCAATATTTCTCAGATCGGCTGTCTCATACTGCAGATAGAACGGAAGATCCTGCATGCAGACAGATGCAATCAGTTTCAGCCCAAATTCCGCTTTCTGCTCCGGCAATAACCCACCCCTTATTTTTTCGAGAAAAGGGGTTCCGGAAAAATACCGGAACACAATCCAGACCGCGCGGTTTTTCACAAAGCATTCCTCCATAGCCTGCACCCTGCGGTTCTGATACAGATCCATAAAAAAGAGAAACAGCCTGCCGGAGAGCGTTTCATTTTCACAGGAACCCAGACACAGTAACAGATACTCTCTGTCCCGGCTTTCGCCTGCACGGAAGCACAGATAGGACAAAATTGTATCATTTGCAGTTAACGCACTTATCACATAGTACGCATGTTTCAATGTATGTATGGTCATTTGAACTCCCCGTCATTCCCCGGACGGCGCGTATCGCGCACAACGGCAAATGCGGATGCACAAAGTTTCGGGTTTCGCTCGTCTTCTGCCAGGATCTCATAAATACCCGGCTTATTCGGCGCCGTATACATGCCGTTTTTATCAACTGCGCCTCCGACTGCCTCGCGCACAGACCAGCGGATTTGTCTCTCTTCCGTTCCGGTATACACGGCTTTAAAACAGTATTCTTCCCGCAGCGAGAGATACGCCATATCCGGCTTTATAAAAAGCTCTCCCTCCTTTTGCTTTGCATCTTCCGCTTTTGGCACGCGCATGGCAGTCCAGTTCACCGTTACGCTCTCACAGTCGGTTGGTTCGGCCAGTCTGATTCCGATGACAAAACTGCCCTTTGCCTCATCCACGCGCACCGCCACAGCCGCATTCACCTGATCTTTCTCTGCCTGAAATACCGAGATATCCCCATAACAGGAATACGGCTGTTTCCCGCCGCAGGAGATCCCTGCCCAGACGGCGACATGTCCAAGCCCAAGTCCATGTACAAGCGGCGGTGAAAAGAACGTCTGTCCCGCCAGACCGCCAAGCCCAAGTCTGACATTTGTTTTTCCCTCCGCAACCTGCGGTATGTCAGAAAAATACGGCTGCTCTGCAATTCGCTCTTTTGCCGCGGGCGCGCTTTGTTCGACCGGCTCCGTTCGTTCCCTTTTCTTTTCCGCCTCCTGTGCGCGCTCCCGGACAAGCGAAAGTACGTCGCTTACGATATACTGTCCGAACGGCATCTGTTCTACATCTTCAATTACAACGGTATTACCGGCCGTAATCAGATTTATTTTGGCAAGATAAATCAATTGCTGATACGCAGGATTTGTAATCTCCTCCATCGCATGGGAAAAATACTGCCTGCTTACGATTTTTCCGATATTTTCGTCTGTGATCTGCGTCACGCAGACAATCTGTCCGGACTCCGCGGCGCCGGCGCTCTGTATCCAGTCCCTCGCATATGGATAAACGGCTTCCTGCTCTCCCACTCTGATCCAGAAACTGTCTTTCTTTATCACCGCCCTCCCCTTTACGTTGTCCGCCCCTGCAGCGCGAAGCGTATAGGAAATCTCGTAACGATATAATTTTTCCCGCTCGTTTTCATCAAAGATCAGCTTCATCCATTTTTTTCCGTCTTTCTCCAGATATTCCAGCCCAAGTTCATAGCCGAAAGAAAACGGATTCTTCTGCCCCATATTTTCCACTACAAGGCGAAACGTAAATTCCTCTCCGCTGTTGACATATCTGGGGAAAATCTGGCTGATTCGTATTCCGTTCCCCTGATAAATCAGCTTTTTTTCCTCATAATATCCGGTGATTCCACTGCCCTCCCCCGGCTCCTGTGCAGTCAGGCTGATCCGATATCCCTCCGCAATTTTATTATGGTATGCATGGCCGCCCTCTTTGCTCCCGCCCGCCACGCCGTAGACAGGATCCTTTTCATACTCCAGATATTCAATACACAGATACCGGCAGCTGCCGCCATGATTTTCTTCCGGAGAAAAACCGTCTATCTCGTCCAGTTTCATCAGTTTCGGACTCTCAACAATAATCTCCCTCCCCGCAAAATCAAGCGCGATGCCAGCCTCCAGCGAAACGGTATCGTCGTCTACAGCAATCACGCCAAGACCGCAGACCACCCCGCATCCATGCATAAAACGGTTGATCAGCCTCCTTTTATCGTTCATATATCTTTGTTCGGATTCAAAATCATCTACGCTCAAAAGTTTTCCGTAAAAATAATTGTTTCTTTCACAGGGAAAATAAGTTAAATTTTTCATTGAAATCTCCATTCCGAGAACGTTTACGTTCGAGGAACCGCAGGATAAATCTGCGAATGCAGTTTCTCCTGTCGGATCAGGGCTTATTTGTGACGTTCCCG
>CAMUHN010000005.1 GCA_947088675.1 uncultured Roseburia sp. | reverse complement strand
ACACCGATAAACTGATTTCGAGTCAGCCCCGTTACGGCCACTTCGGTACGTCTCCAATGTCCACTTAAACAGTATAACACATTTTTCAGAAAATGCAAATAAAAATGTTGCCGGTTGCAAAATTCTGTGAAAAAGAGTAAAATTTAAAACATGGCAAGGAAAGCAATGGAGATATGCCCAAATTTGAATTCACAGGAGGAAATGCAGATGAAAAGAATTGGATTGTTGACAAGCGGCGGCGACTGCCAGGCATTGAACGCTGCAATGCGCGGCGTCGTGAAAGGATTGAGCAGCAATGTAAAGGACCTGGAAGTATACGGCTTTTTAAACGGCTACAAAGGCCTGATCTACGGAGACTACAGGCTTTTGACATCAGCCGATTTTTCCGGTATCCTGACAAAAGGCGGAACAATTATCGGTTCCTCCCGGCAGCCGTTTAAACTGATGCGCGTGCCGGATGAAAACGGTCTGGATAAAGTAGAAGCAATGAAACACACTTATTATAAGTTAAATCTGAACTGCCTTGTGATTCTGGGCGGCAACGGTACACAAAAAACAGCAAACCTGCTGCGGGAAGAAGGCCTCAATATCATACATCTGCCAAAGACAATCGACAACGATATTTATGGAACAGACGTGACATTCGGATTCCAGAGCGCCATCAATATAGCAACAGACGCCATCGACTGCATCCATACGACGGCGGCTTCGCACAACCGCGCGTTTATTGTCGAAGTCATGGGCCACAAAGTAGGCTGGCTTACACTTTACGCCGGCATTGCAGGCGGCGCGGATATTATCCTGCTGCCGGAAATCCCCTATGATATCAAAAACGTGGTTGAAGCAATCAACAACAGGACAAAAGCAGGAAAAGGCTTTACCATTCTTGCCGTTGCAGAGGGCGCGATCTCAAAACAGGATGCTTCTCTCTCCAAAAAAGAATACAAAGAAAAACTGGCGAAACGCAAATTTCCGTCCGTATCTTACGAACTTGCAAATCAGATTATGGATAAAGCGGATATTGAAGTGCGCGTCACAGTTCCAGGCCATACACAGCGAGGCGGCAGCCCATGCCCATATGACAGAGTACTGTGTACCAGACTTGGCGCAGCAGCAGCCAAAGCAATTCTGGACGACGACTATGGCTACATGATCGGCATGGTAAACAACAAGACAAAGCGCATTCCGCTCAAAGACGTAGCCGGCAAATTAAAAACCGTCGATCCGGACAGCCAGATGATCGCAGAGGCAAAACGGACGGGAATCAGTTTCGGCGACTGAATCCGGTGAGGTGAACGCATGTCTTATGTAGCATTATACCGAAAATTCCGCCCGAAAGAATTTGAGGACGTAAAAGGGCAGGATGCAATTGTCACAACCTTAAAAAACCAGATTCGTGCAGACCGTATCGGGCATGCCTACCTCTTTTGCGGAACAAGAGGTACCGGAAAGACAACCATCGCAAAGATATTCGCCAGAGCCGTTAACTGTGAACATCCATCCGACGGAAGTCCCTGTGGGGAGTGCGCCACATGCAGAGCAATTGCATCCGGCTCCTCCATGAATGTGGTCGAGATTGATGCCGCAAGCAACAACGGTGTCGATAATATACGCCAGATCAAAGAAGAAGTAGAATATCGCCCGACTGAGGGCAGATATAAGGTTTATATTATCGACGAGGTGCATATGCTTTCAATAGGGGCGTTTAACGCGCTCTTAAAAACACTGGAGGAACCGCCGTCCTACGTAATTTTTATCCTGGCTACAACAGAAGTGCACAAAATACCGATCACCATACTCTCCCGCTGCCAACGTTATGATTTTCGCCGTATTTCACTTGATACCATTGCGGCACGTCTTTTGGAGCTGACAGAGACGGAACACGTGACGGCAGAACCAAAAGCACTGCGATATATCGCAAAAACGGCCGACGGCTCAATGCGCGACGCATTAAGCCTTTTAGATCAGTGCATTGCCTTTTATATGGGGCAGGAACTGACTTTCGAAAAAGTACTGGAGACACTTGGCGCTGCGGATACAGAAGTGTTCAGCCGGCTCTTTCGAAGCATACTGGACAAAAACGTAGCCGGCGCCATCTCCGTTGTCGAGGAAATGATAACGGAAGGCCGCGATCTTGGACAGTTTACGGCTGATTTTACCTGGTATCTGCGCAACCTTCTGCTGATTGCGTGTTCCGACGATATGGAAGATGTGCTGGATCTTTCCGCGGAAAACCTCGCACTGTTAAAAGAAGAAGCAAATATGGCGGATGCCAGTATCCTGATGCGCTATATTCGAATCGTATCCGAACTGGAAAACCGCATGAAATACGCTGCGCAAAAGCGCATTTTAACAGAAATCGCGCTGATCAAAATGTGCCGGCCGCAGATGGAAGAGGATTATGCCTCTCTTCTCGACCGGATTGACACAGTAGAAAAAAAGCTGGAAAAAGGAGTAATCGGAAAGGCAGCCGATGCATCATCCGACGCGCTTTCCCAAAGTGCCGCTTCTGCACCCTCAAAAAATGCAGCGCTGCCAATGGCGATTCCGGAGGATGTGCGGCAGATTATCGCAGACTGGAACGTCATTCTCGGTAAAATAGGCGGACTGAGCATGAAGTATCTCAGAAAAGCACTGCTCTCGCTCGGCCCAAACGCAGAACTGCTGCTTGTCTTTGAAGATGAAAACGCATGTATGTATATCAAAAATAACTGCAGCGGCTGCCTTGACCTGTTAAAGTCCGTCATTGCAGAACAGACCGGAAAGGAAATCGAAATCCTGGTAAAACAAAATCAAACCGGCCAACCGTCCGGCGAAACCTATCCGGATCTTGGCACATTAATCCGGATGGAAATCGAAGAAGAAGACTGAAAATTCATGAGAAAGGCATAGGTTATTGAAATGGCAAAAAGAGGCGGATTTGGGGGCGGTATGCCCGGAAATATGACAAATCTGATGAAACAGGCGCAAAAAATGCAGCGCCAGATGGAAGAAGCGCAAAAAGAACTGGAAGAAAAAGAAATTACGGCAAGCGCCGGAGGCGGCGCAGTCGAAGTAACTGTTTCCGGTAAACGTGAGATCACGAAAGTCAAATTAACGGAGGAAGTCGTTGATCCGGACGATATTGAAATGCTTGAAGACCTGATTATGGCCGCGGCGAATGAAGCATTCCGACAGATGGAGGAGATCAGTGCAAATTCCATGTCAAAAATTACGGGCGGTATGAGCGTTCCCGGCGGCCTGCCGTTTTAGCGGAGAGTTGGAATAAATCATGGACTATTACAGCAGGCAGATCAGCAAATTAATACAGGAATTATCCGCATTGCCGGGCGTCGGTGTAAAATCTGCGCAGCGGCTTGCTTTCCATATTATCAATATGCCGACAGAAGATGTAAGATCACTGTCACAGGCAATCGTCGACGCAAAAGAAAACGTGCGCTACTGTCGGGAATGCTTTACACTGACAGACGATGAACTCTGCCCGATCTGCAAAAATGAAAAACGAAACCATGACATTATCATGGTAGTTGAAAATCCCAGAGATCTTGCAGCATACGAAAAAACCGGAAAATATGAAGGCGTCTATCATGTCCTGCACGGCGCAATTTCACCAATGCTTGGAATCGGGCCAAATGACATCCGTCTGAAAGAACTGATTTCCCGTCTGGCCAATGACGTAAAAGAAGTGATTATTGCCACAAACTCAAGCCTGGAGGGCGAGACAACCGCAATGTATATTTCCAAGCTGATCAAACCCGCAGGCATCAAAGTGACAAGAATCGCCAGCGGAGTGCCGGTTGGCGGCGATCTGGAATATATTGACGAGGTGACGCTTTTGCGCGCATTAGAAGGCAGAAGGGAACTATAACAGTCTTTTTGTCGAAAACTTTTTTTATTTCCTGTCACAATACACTAAAAAATTCAAAAATGCTGTGCTACGATTCTTCCGAATAAAATCATTTTCAGCGGAACACCCGCGAGAGTGATGCCAGAAAGGGGAATTGCAGCATGATTGAAATTATTCGGGAAGAAGAAAAGGAAAAAGTTGCAGAAAAGCAAAAGACTTTACCGAAAGATATACGTCAGATCGGCAAGCCGGATTCAGGGGACAGGATCTATATTGAAAACCAGGTTTATCAGTTTCTGCAGTCAGAAAACCAGACCTGTGAAAAAACAGCGTATGTGCTGCTGGGAAGATTTGAGGAACTAAACGGAAAATGGTGCACTTTCGTGGAATCTGCAATCTGTCTGGAGGACATGCAGTTTGACGGAAGTCTGCCGCTGTGGACTGACCATACATGGGCATACATATTTAAAAACTTAACACACCGGCACGACGAAATGGCAATCACAGGATGCGCCATTGACGTCAGGGGAAGTCTGCCAAAAATGACGGTCAGACTGGAGGCAATCCATCAGAAAAATTTTGGCGGACCGCATCAGATCATGCTGCTCATGGATTCACTCGAAAAAGAAGAGATCTTTTATTCCAATTATAACGGACGTCTTTACCGGAAAGAAGGCTACTACATTTATTACGACAGGAATCTGCCCGAAAGCATGAAGCTGAATATGCAAAATATGTGGCAGGATACTTATACTGTTCCAACCGGTTTTGTACCGCCTGCTTCTGCACAGATTGTTCAGGAACAGCCTGCCGTAAAAGACGATATGGTCGCTCTGACCAAAACACCCTCGGCAGCTTCCGACGAGTCTTTGACGGAACATACGGCAGTGAATCATACCGGCGCCAAAAATCACAGCGCTAAAAAAACGTCTTCGAAAGGAAAAAAGAAGAAAAACAGCGGAAAAGCCAAATCGTCTGCTATGGTATCCCGGACGCAGGACAGAACGTCCCCCGGTGCAAATCCGCAGGACACACAAAAACCATTCTATTCCGACCAACAGGAGGACGTCTGGGCACATCCTTTTTCGGACATGCAGTTATCCGACGAATCCTCTTCTTTTCCGGAGAACCGGCATGACACAAAACATTTCGCGTCGGAGAAATCAATGGAACAGCAAAACATGCCGACGCGCAATGACGCCAGGGAGGACGCATGGAGCCGACGCGTAACAGAACATGCAAAATCCGGCGAAACACAGAGCGGACGCTATCGGGAGCGCTTAAATGCAAAATCAAAAAAGCCTCATATCCCGTCCTATGCGCCGTCTGTCGCACTTCTGGCAATCGTTTGCCTGATGGGCTTTGCAGCATTTGAAAATCACCGTAAAGTAAACCAGATGCAGGCAGATGCACAAGACCCCAATGTGAACCAGGCTATGGCTGAACAGAACAGCGATACGGAAGATATTAAAGTCGAAAAAGTATCGGGAAATGTAAAACCGCTGGACGAACCGGCCACAGCAGATCCAAACGCACTTCCGGACAATATTTCGCCGCAGAATAACGACAGCCCACAGTCTTTGGACGCACAATCGTCGGAAGTACAGGATACGCAAAATACGGAAATCTCAGACAAAACAGCTGCAGACAATGTTCCTGCAGACAATACGCCGGAAACACCGGCAGGAAACGAACCTGCCGACAGCGCAGCGCAAAACGAACCTGCAGCAGAAGATTCATCCGCAGAAGAAAACGCCCCCACAGATACAGGCGCATCGGAAGACGCTATGGCCCAAAACAAAGCAGACGAAATTCAGGCCTATCTGGATCAGGGCTATTATATTGTACAAAAAGGAGACAGCCTGGTCGGCATCTGCCGCAAAATATACAGAACAACAGCAATGCTCGACAAACTGTGTGAAGCGAATCAGATCGAGGACCGCGACGCGATTTATGCAGGTCAACGCCTGACGCTTCCGAACTAAGATCAGACTGGATCGATGACAGAGGAAAATACATGTCGGAAAAAGGAAAAAATGGGATTTTTGCCGTAAAAAAAACGGATATGGCGGAATACGAAAAAAAAATCAGAAAACACCGTCTTCGAATTGCACGGATCACTGTAACCATTTCAGTTGCAGTTGTGTTTCTGGTGTTTGGCCTGTATCTCTATCTGACGCTCCGCCATTATGAGGATTATGAAGTCTATTCCTCTGTGGAGCGGTCAGACACGGCCGGAACCCGTTTTGAGGAATTTTGTGGAAATATATTAAAATACAGCAATGACGGTGCATTTTATATTGACAGCAGCAATGATCTGATCTGGAATCAGACCTATGAAATGTCAAATCCGTATCTCGATATCTGCAGTAATTTTTTAACCATTTATGATAAAATGGGAACCATGATTTATATTCTGACGCCCGAAGGACTGACCGGCAGTATTGAGACAAATGAACCGATCGCACAGGTAAGCATTGCGGCGCAGGGAGCCGTAGCTGTACTGACCCGGAAAGATTCCGCCGCTTATCTTTCCCTCTATGATAAAACCGGACAAAATCTTGCATCCGGTGCAATCTACGGTGAAAAAGGAGGTTATCCCATTTCCATTTCACTTTCGCACGATGCCATTAAGCTCGCTGTTTCCATGTTGGATTTAAGCGACGGAAATGTAAAGAGCACTGTGGCATTTTATAATTTCGGATCGGTAGGACAGAATTTCAAAGAGCACTGTATCGGCGTCTACTCGTTTTCCGATACTGTAATTCCGGAACTGGAATTTGTCTCAAATGACCGAATGATCGCCTTTGCGGATACGGAGCTTGTGATCTTCGAGGGAAAACAAAGTCCTCAGATCACAAAAGAGATTGCATATGAGACGGAAATAAAAAGCATTTTCTACAACGGCAGCTATATCGGACTTGTCACCGGAAATACGCAAAACATCTCAAATCACCTCACCGTTTATAACACCGCAGGTTCGAATGAACTGGAACTGGATTTTGATATGGATTACAATGCCATAGAATTTTTAAGCAGCGATGAAATCTGTATACGCAGTGAAAACAGCTGCGATATCTATACAAAGCGCGGCATATACAAATTTCATTACGATTTTGACAGGGAATTGTGCAAAATAATCCCGGAATGGTACGGTCTTGGCTATACCGTGATTTTTAACGGAGAAACGCAGAACATAAGATTAAAATAAAACAGAAACAACAGGAGAAACAGATGAACTGGCTTTTTTTTATTGTACTACTGCTATTCGCACTCTGTATTGTCAGAGGATACAAACGAGGTCTGCTACGCATTGCCTATTCGATGGTGTCATGGATCATTATTTTAGCGATTGTCTCATGGACAACACCGTTTATCCATACGTATCTGAAAACAAACACATCCGTCCGCACTACGATTGCCGAAAATATAGAGGAACGATTAAAACAGGCGGCCAAAGAAGAACTTCTGCCAGAAACGGCGGATTATTCACAGCAATTAGAATCCATAGGCATCAGCCTGCCGGCTCCGCTGATGGATCACCTGATCTCATTCGCACCCGACTCTGCAGACAATTTTTTACAGGAGAGCGGCCTTTCCTCACAGATATCATTAAACCTTGCCGACTTTGCCGTAAAAGGCATCTCCTCGCTGGTTGCATGGATTTTCGCCGGACTGGTCGTATCCATCCTGTCGCAGCTGCTTGGGATCGTCTCAAAAATTCCAGTCGTGCGCGGAATTAACCGCTACCTGGGCGCCGCCGCAGGCGGCCTGTACGGACTTTTGATTGTATGGACTGCATTTTGCATTGCAGCGCTTTGCAGCGCAAGCGAATACGGACTCCGGATAATCAATTTTATTCATGAAAATCAGCTGTTAACCGCGCTATACGATCATAACCCCGTACTGGCCGTACTATGGCATTTTTTATAGCGTCAGACCCTCATCAAAATCCAATCCCGGATGTCGGCAAACACAACGTCACGGTCTGTCTCATTCAAAAGTTCGTGGCGATCCGTCCGGTAAAGTTTCAGTTCCAGATCGCGTAATCCAACTGCGCGATAAGACGCAAAAACTTTTTTTACGCCCCTGCCGTAATCCCCGACCGGATCATCCATCCCTGCCACCATAAAAACCGGAAGATCTTTCGGTATCCTGTTATAATTCTTCTTTCTCTGGATACAGGCAATCACACCAAACAATGTCTGATAACCGTCCGCTGTAAACGAAAAATTACAAAGCTTATCTCTGTTGTAAGCGTCTACAGCAGAAGTTTCCTTTGTCAGCCAGTCGTTTGAAGTCCGCGGATTGTCAATCCTCGCATTATATCTGCCAAAAGCCGCTTTTTTCAGTAATCCGGAACGGTATCCCGGTCCTTTTACCATCCGAATCACCGCAGCCATAGCTCTTGCCGTGCAAAGACGCAAAAACGGCTGATAGCCGGTTCCCATAATAATTGCGCCGTCCAGTTCTCTGCCGTAAGTCATAAGATATCTTCGCGCCATGAAAGACCCCATACTGTGTCCCAGCAAAAAATACGGAACGCCTCCATATTTCTTTTTCGCATAGCGCGTCACCCGGTGCAGATCAGCGACAACAATTTTACTGCTCTCGCTGCCATATCCGAAATATCCAAAATCTTTCTCTGACTGCACGGAAAGCCCATGTCCCAGATGATCATTCCCGATAACCAGTATCCCCTGACTGTTTAAGTACCGGGCAAACTCCTGATACCGCAGCACATGCTCAACCATTCCATGTGAAATCTGTACAACTGCTCTCACCTCTTTCTCTGGCTCCCAGACTGCAACATGCAGACGGTGAACCCGGTCTGCAGACGGTATATAAATTTCTTTTGCATCTGACTGCATCGTAATCCTCACTTTCCTGTTTCGTAACTTGATAAAAATTCCTGTTCTTGTATTTATTATACCACTTCAAAACGCAATTTACTACCAAAAATAATCCGGACAATTTTGATGTATCGCCTGTATGCTGCACTGCAAAAATAATGCATCTCTTTCTCACATTTCTGTTGCGAAACAGGTAAA
Organism: uncultured Roseburia sp.; assembly: GCA_947088675.1. Taxonomy (GTDB): domain Bacteria; phylum Bacillota; class Clostridia; order Lachnospirales; family Lachnospiraceae; genus Roseburia. Next base: position 71,289 of record CAMUHN010000005.1, on the reverse strand, counting down.
AAACAATTAAAATAGAGATAATTCATATGATCGGAGGGTATTTACTCATGAAAAACAAAACCATATCAGCATTTTTTTGTCTCATGACCTGCGCAGCAGTTTTTTCCGGCTGCGGAAACAACACGGATGCCCCCACAGCAGATTCCATGTCATCGGCGGATTCCATGGAATCCGTGACAGGAACGGAAGCAAACGGGCCGTCCTCACTGGCACAGCAGGAAATCTCTCCCCAAAACGGAGCGATTGAACTGACCGTCTGGTCGGAGGCAAACAATTTTGACCTGTTAAATGAGATGGCAGAAAGTTTTAAACAGGCGCATGCAGGTGAAGCCGAAATCAATATCACGCTTGTCGAATCCGCGGACTCCGCCACAAAGAGCAATCTTCTTGGCGATGTACATAACGCCGCAGATATTTTCCCGATCGCGGATGATCAGCTGTCGGCCATGGCAGGCGCAGGCGCGCTTGAACCTGTGCCGAACGCCGATGCGGTACGAGCTGCCAATCTGGAAGATGCGGTGGATGCCGCCACAATTAACGATATACTTTACGCATACCCCATGACAGCCGACAACGGCTATTTTATGTATTATAACAAAGAATATTTTTCCGATGAAGATGTAAGAACATTAGACGGCATGCTTGCCAAAGCAGAAGAAGCTGAAAAAAAGATTACAATGGAATGGACATCCGGCTGGTATATGTTTGCATTTTTCGGCAACACCGGACTGGAATTCGGCATTAATGAGGACGGCGTGACAAACTACTGCAACTGGAATACAACCGAGGGCAAAATAAAAGGAACCGATATCGCACAATCCCTGCTTGCAATCGCTGCAAGCCCCGGATTTGAAAACAGGCCGGACAGCGAATTTCTTGCAGGCGTACAGGACGGCTCTGTCATCGCCGGCGTAAGCGGCGTCTGGAATGCGATGGAAGTCAAAGAAGCGTGGGGCGATCATTTCGGCGCAGTCAAACTGCCGACGTTCACCTGCGCGGGGCAGCAAATCCAGATGTCATCGTTTGTCGGCTACAAAATGATTGGCGTCAACGCCTACTCCAAACACAAAGACTGGGCATTAAAATTTGCCGACTGGATTACCAACGAGGAAAATCAGAATCTTCGATTTGCAAAACGCGGACAGGGACCATCCAATATCAATGCGGCCGCATCGGAAGAAGTGCAAAAAACGCCGGCGATCGCAGCCGTACTTGATCAGTCACAGTATGGAACCCTGCAGCGCGTGGGAAATAATTACTGGACGCCGTTTCTGACATTCGGGGAAACCATGGCAGCCGGCAATCCAAACGGAACCGATCTGCAGGAAATCATGGATACTCTGGTTTCCGGCATTACCAAATCCACGGTACAGTAAGAAATGGGGGTAGAACATCATGGAAAAAAAGGGACGTATCAGCACAAAACTTATTATACTGCTGCCGATATTCCTGCTGGGGATCGTAACAATTTTTTCTAATGTCATCGCAGTGCGCAATGTACGCAAAGTCAATGCGAACGCCACACAGATTGTCAACGGATATATGAACTGCATTTCCGATCTGGGCGACATCCAGGAGGAGACACAGACCATACACCGCATGGGACTGTCACATATTGTCGCAACCGACTTAAATACAATGATCGCGCTTGTAGACGCGATCCGCTCCGAGCAGGCCGTATTAGACGGCTATCTGGAAGATTTCAAAATATATCTGACCGATGCAAACAAAAAAGACTATGAAACTCTGTGTGAAAACTTTGAAGGCTTAAAATACGAAATTGCTAATTTAATGGCATTCAGCGCAAACGGCGACAATGCGAAAGCCTTTGCGCTCGCAAACGGAGCGATTGCGGAATATGCAGACGCCATGCTCGCAAGCATCTCTTCCATGGAAACACGTGTACAGGAAAACGCCAATAGCGCAAAATCGCAGCTTGCCTCCGCATACAGCAGCTCGCTGTTTGCAAGCGGAGTTGCAATCGTCATCAGTTTGCTGTCGCTTGGCGCCGCATTAATCAGCGTATTAAAGCTGGTGATTCTGCCGCTGGCAAAAACGCAGAAAGAAATAACCGAAATTATCACGCAGATTGACAATCGCGAGGGAGATCTGACAAGGCGCGTTTCGATCCTCTCCAACCGCGAAGTCGCTGCGGTCGGCTATGGCATCAACAGTTTTATGGCAAAACTGCAGAATATTTTCCAGATGATTACAAACAACTCTCAGAAAATGGAAGCGGTTGTCAACGAAGTTATGGAAAGCGTACATACATCCAACAACAGCGTGTCAGATCTGTCCGCAATGACAGAGGAACTGACCGCCACCATGGAGGAAATGTCGGCAAACGCCTCGCTGATCAATTCCAATGCCAATGCGATCAAAGCAGACGTAAACCAGATCGCGGAACGCACCCTGCAGATCAACAGTTATACCAAAGATATGAAAGAACATGCGGCGTCCATGGAACGCACTGCGCGCTCAAATATGGAATCAACCGGCGTCAAAGTCAATGAAATCCTGAATGTACTTGCCGACGCCATTGCAGACAGCGACAGCGTAAACCAGATTGACAGCCTGACAAACGATATTCTGGAAATCGCTACGCAGACAAACCTTCTCGCATTAAACGCTTCGATTGAGGCAGCCCGGGCAGGAGATGCAGGCAGAGGTTTCTCCGTTGTCGCCACCGAAATCAGCCAGCTCGCTGACGCAAGCCAGGAAGCCGCAAACCGCATCCAGAAAATCAACAGTATTGTCACTGCAGCCGTCCACAATCTTGCGGACCATGCAAACGGCCTTGTCAACTATATGAACGATTCGATCCTGCCGGAATTTGAAGCGTTTGTATCCTCCGGCGTCGAATACAGGAACAAAGCTTCTTACATAGAGGAAGCAATGGATGAATTTACCGCAAAGACAGACCGGCTTAAGGATACCATGGAAGAAATCGCAGGTTCCATCAATACCATCGCAAATGCAATCGAAGAGGGCGTAAACGGCGTTACCGGCGCAGCGGAAAGTACGCAGGAACTGGTCGGCGATATCGAAAACATATCGCATCATATGGATGAAAATCAGGCAATCGCACAGAATTTAAAAAGAGAGACAGAGGTATTTATCAAATTATAAGAGAAAACCGCCCATGTATCATATTGACAGAACCGGACATACTGTTTTTATGAATCATCCTATTACACAGTCAAACGCGGTACGAAACCGACGATCCAAACAAAAAAACAGACAAAATCTGCTGACCCTGCTGTTCTTTTACTTTTTTACCGCATCTGTCGGCGGGTACATCTGGGAACTGCTGCTCTTTCTGGTCAAAGACCATGCGTTTGTGAACCGCGGTTTTCTTTATGGTCCCTGGCTGCCGGTCTACGGCTGCGGCGCAGTTTTCTTTTATCTTCTGCTGGGCAGACTGCAAAAAAAACCGGCTCTGACGTTCTTTTGGTCTGTGCTTGTCGGCACAGGCCTTGAACTTTCGGTCGGTTTCTTTTTAGAACGCATCTGGTCGCTGCGCTATTGGGATTATTCCGGGTATTTCCTGAATTTCCGCGGATGGATCTGTCTGTGGTCTGCCGTTGGATTCGGAATAGCAGGTATGCTGTGGATCTGCGTGTTATCCGGCCCGCTCAAAACGTTCTGGTTTTCACTGCAGAACGGATTTCGACGCGGTCTCAACACAATCCTCTTCCTGCTGTTTGTAACAGACTGTTGTGCCGCACTGATCTTTCCAAATATCGGAAACGGCATAACGTTCTGAACGCTCTTCTAAAAACCTTTTACCATCTCTTCAATTTCTTCTTCATTGAGCAGCACACACTTTTTTCCCCGGATTGCATAGACGTTTTTGCACATGCCAAGCACCGAAGGACGATGCGTTGTGACAATGCAGGTGCGCGGATATTCATCCCGCATAATATTTCGAAGCACATTGCGCTCCGTTGCCACATCAAGAGCGCTTGTCGCCTCATCGAGCAAAAGAATCGGAGAACGGCGCAAAAGCGCCCTGGCAATCGAAAGACGCTGCGCCTGCCCTTCCGAAAACCCGCCGCCCCGCTCCCCAACCTTACTGTTAATCCCGTCCGGCAGATTTGCCACAAAATCCCATGCACACGCAAGTTTTAACGCCTCGCATATTTCCTCCTCCGAGGCGTCCGGCCTGACATTTCGCATATTCTCTGCAATCGTACCCGAAAACATCGTATTTCCCTGCGGTACATAGGAAAACAGCTTTCTTGCAGAAGGCGTTAACTCTATCAGATCCGCTCCCGGCGCTTCCGGCGTTTTCTTTCCTCCGCAAAGTATCACGTCGCCGCCCTGCGCGCGCATCAGGGATAAAATCAGTCTTATCATCGTCGTTTTCCCCTCGCCGGACGGCCCGACCAGAGCAATGACTTCATGCGGATGTGCCTCCAGAGAGGCATGTTCAAATACCCGTGTACCGTTTCGGTATGCATAGTTCAGATCACGTACATAAAGGCTGATCCCTTCTTTCCGGTTGGCAGCAAAAAAACGCTCTGTTTCTTCACTGTGACTGTAATCCTCCCGCGGCATTTCGACAATATCCATCAGGCGGCCTGCCGATGTCGTGAGAGAAATGACGGACGGTACAAGCGAAGTCATATTATGAAGCGCACCGGTCAGCGTTCCGGACAGACTTAAAAACATGGTCATCGTTCCATAGCTGATCGCATTGGAAAAAACCCGGTAAATTCCCCAGGCATAAGAAGAATAGGATACAAGAAGCGCCACCGTGGAGAGCAGAATCGAGGTTCCCATCGACATTTTCTGAAAATCCAGTTTCATTGTAATATATTCTTTCTGCAGCTGTTTTAACCGTGCAATATACAAATGAATCAGATCAAATGCTTTGATCGTCTGAATATTGGAAAATGTCTCCTGATTAAATCCGGACATTTTCGCACCCATTGCAGCGCTCCGCTTATTATTATTTACCATTCGTCTGAGCAGCGTTTTCGATAAAATCAGGCTGACCGGCATACCAAGAAACGCAAAAACGGCAAACGAAGCATCGTAATAAATCACCATGGCAAATGCACTGACAAACCGAAACGAGTAGATGAGCGCATTCGGCACAAAATTTAACACGCCGCTTGAAATATTCGACGCATCGGCACTCCACCTGGTCAACAGATCTCCCGTATGATAATTGGTCAGCGATTCCCAGTCCGTCACAAGTATCTTGGAAAAAATATCCGCCTTGATCTCCGCATCCACTTTCATACTCAGATAGCTGGATGCATAATCAGATACCTGATTGAGAAATGTCGTGCCGACATTCAGACCGATCATAATCGCAAAAGTCTTTATGATCTCTCCCGCCTGATGACCCGTGATAATATCAACCAGATCCCTTGACACCATGCTGGTAAGCAGCGCGACAACGGTACCTGCCATACCAAGCAGCGTATAAAAAATCATAATGATCCAATAACGCCTCGCATACTGGTAGATCCATATCGTCTGACGTTTCATCTGCGAAAGCCGTCCCGCCTTAATCCTCCCTATGAAAAATCTGATCTTCTCTCTCATAACCAACTGTGACCCTTTCAAAACATCCATATGCAGCTTTCGACGCCGATTTTTGTACCTGTGCGCTGCTTTAACAGCTTTTTCTCCTGCCAGGAACTATTCGCACGAGTGCGCATCCTGCCCGTAAGTCTTTTTCTCTTAGAGGAAAGTTGTACATTTTAACACTTCACAGCAGCAAAGCCTTTCCTATAAGATAAAAACAGCATCACCCCAACGAAGTGATGCTGTCTTTTTTCTGCTCATTATCTGTCTTCCTGTTCTTCATGCAGCTTTTACCGGCAAACAACATAGTTTCCAAAACAACCTCTGTCCCCCACACAGATCCTGTTTTTAATTGCCGTCTGCACCGCCGCCCTGTACGTTAACCGTCTTTGTGCAGGAAATGGTTGCTCCCGTACAGGAAATTCCTTTTGTTGTCGCCTCGTCACCGGTGGAAACCCATACTTTATATGTCATTACATCGCCCGACTTATACGCATTTGCATGTAAAGTACGCTCAATTGTCACCGTGTTTCCGCTGAATGTACATGGGAATTCGGAACTTGCCTTAGTCAGCGTATTGCTGAACACAAGGTTTACCGTTGACGCAGAAGAAATGTGCTCCACGTCGGATGAATGCACGCATTTCACTTCAAACACATGCGAATCGCCATTCCAATCCTGTACGGAATAAGCTTCCACCGTCCAGCAGTCGGCAGAACCTGCCGTACCGCTTGCAGCATAAATTCCTTCGCTCACACCATGGTTTACCATTACTACCGGTTTTTCATAACCTCTCATTTTAAATACCCCCTATCGCCACTAAGAAAACCTGCCTTTTCTATAAATAAAATAGCACAAACAGCGGCATTAGTAAAGAAAATATAAAAAAATATTTACTTTTTTTTCCATTATTTCCCGTTACATCCGCGCAAACATTTCTTTTACCACGTCGAAAGCCATTTTCGGTCTACGGTATTCATCTACAATGCCCTTATTATTGTGACACTTTGCCCGCGCCGCAAACCATTCCTCCTCCGTCACTTTACAGTCCGCAAACTGCCAGATAAATATCCCCGTAAGCCTTTCGTCTTTTTGATACACCTCAAGATTTTCACGGATAATATCCGCCTGGCGCTCCTCGCTCCACTTGCATCTGCCCCTGTCGCGGTATCCGTAAATGGCGCCTGCACCGAATTCACTGATAATCACAGGTTTTCCCTTTCCATGCGTCGCCGCAATCCAGTCCATCTCCTTTTTATGCCCCTGTGCAACAGTCACATTCTCATACCATCCGGAATACATATTCACAGAAACAATGTCAGGCAGATCGAGACAGATATCTGCGAAATGGCGGCAGGTCGCCGAGGTCGCCGGTCTTGTTCCATCAAGCGCGCGAATCTGTGCATACTGCTTTTCATAAATAATCCGACCCTCAGGCGTCTCGCTGGCGCATTCATTTAAAATACCCCAGATCACAACAGACGGATGATTGTAATGGCATGCAATCATCTCACGGATACAATCTTCGCTCTGCCGTTCAAAATTGGGATTCTGCATCTGTTTGAGCCCGAATCCTCTGGCATGACTCTCCTCCCAGACACAAATTCCGCGCTCATCGCACAAATCCAGAAACCTTGCGTCGTTCGGGTAATGACAGGTGCGCACGGCATTCGCCCCTGCCTCCTGCATCAGATCCATATCCAAAACCATCAGCGAAAACGGAATCGCACTTCCGATAGTCCCGTAATCTTCGTGACGGTTAAAACCTTTTAAAAATACGGGATTCCCGTTTATGCATAATTTGGAGCCCGAAATATGAATTTCCCGGAATCCAACCCGTTCGATCAGATCGTCTGTCAAACGATCACTTTCGTCATAAAGCAAGAGTTCCAACTCATAAAGATTCGGCTGTGCAGGGTCCCACGGAGTAATCCCCTCATATTGCGCTTCGAAGACAACGCATGCGCACTCACCCGGCAGGACGGAAAGTCTCTGGCTTTTACTGTTGCCCGCCAGTCTTTTTTCTATCGCAATATTACGCTCTCTGTCCCCGATGTTTTCGACCCATGCCGTAATCTTCGCAAACCATTTCCCATCATTCAACTTCGGCTGAAAATGCACATTTTTCAGATAGACATCGCCGATTTCTTCCAGCACCACAGGACGTATGATTCCGCCATATGTATAATAATCATTTGGCGTGTGAAGTGCAGAATGCTCCCCGAATGAATTGTCAACTCTAACCCGGATATTATGTTTTCCCGGCAGGACATTGGATGCAATACAGGAAAACGGCGTAAACGCATTATAGTGATGCGCAAGCGGCTCTCCGTCAAAAAATACATCCGCCGTATGGCTTACTCCGCCAAATTCAAGCCGGATATTTTTCTTCTTCTTGATATAAACCGTCCTTTCATAAACGCCTGCGCCGCGGTAAGTCAGAAGATCCGGATGCTGCTCCCAACACCCCGGAACAGGCAGTGAATATACTTTGCCTCCATCTTTCTCAAATTTCCATATCCCGTCCAGTTCCACCTCACGCCTCACTCTGTGCTGTTCAAATAAACGTATCATCTCTCTCTCCTTTCTTTCCCGTCAAACAAATTCATTCTGTGAATCAGGCGGCTGCGCTTCCCGGCCTCTTTTAACACATCACGCCCCCGTACCCCCCGCAGAGCGCGATTATTATAAAAAAACCGCAGCAGCGTCGCAGTCCACAAAACGGGCCAGATGAAAAACGCATGTCCCGCTTTCGGATAATTCAGATGCATCTGATGATGAAACTCCCTGACATAAGCAAAAAATCCGGTTCCCCGCATCGCGACCATCCTGTTTTGTCCGTCATGCCCAAATTCTCCTGCTGCAAACACCTCCTCCAAAAAAAATGTGATCTCATCCTGCGATACATGCGCGCAATTCTGCAAAAACTGAACACGCTTTGCAGGAAGTCCAAGACCGCGCACACAGGCAGCCGTCAAAACGCAAACAAACCCTTCTGTCCCGCTCTCTTTTATCAGACGCAAAAAAATCTTTTTTTCTTCCTCCGGTACATTCCGGTTCCAGAACACGACCCAGTCGCACAAAAATTTCAGTCCAAACCCGGCTCGAAGAAAGTGCTGGAGCATATGCAAAACCAGATAAAATGCGTGATACGCGTCTGTCGGCCTTATCACCGGGATTCCCCAGGTCAGGTCTGTCTCCATGTGTTTGCCAAACTCTTTTTGAAATTCGTACAGGTAACGATTTGCTTTCTTGCTCTCAAACGGTTCTGCGAGCGAACAGTGCAGTTCCACCACAATCCCCTCGGCATTGGAAAGCTCTGTATGGTGAAGCGCTGTCTGCGTTTCACAGACAGCAAACCCCTCTTTCTTTAACAGTTCAACGGCCTGTTCATACTCTGCCCCGTCAGCAATCCAAAGATCCACGTCACCTGCTTTGCGCAGCTCCGGCACAGGATAGAAAGCCGCCGTAGCTGCGCCTTTTAAAACAACCGCATGGATCCCGCTCTCCCAAAATAATCCGGTGATATATTTCGTCAGCAGCAGCAGCCTGTAATTGGAGCGCACCGTAACAGCAGCAGCCTCTGCAAGCCGCTTCACCCGGTCTGCCGAAAGATTTTCAGACTCCTCCACCGCTTCATAGAGCAGCGAGAGTACCGCATGTTGTTTTGCTGTCCGCACAATTTTTTCAAAATCGGCAGCGCCGTCCTGCCAGACAAACTTTTCCCCCCGCAGCGCAGCGCGCAGCCACGCAAGCAGCACATTTTGCGTATGATCCAACATAAAACTTACTTCCTCTTCCACAATAACTTTAATCTGCCGGACAAAAAGCGAAATTCTTTCGACTTCCCATAGACCAGCAAAAACAAAACATCAGGTACAAGCAGACAGATCAGCAGACGTCCAAAAAAGGTCTGCCACATACTGTCCGCAGCCAATACATGACGGCACAGAAAATCAGTCAGATACCAGACTGCTCCCGTCACTGCCATATACACAAAATAGCGCGCAAAATAACCGGTGCAGGAACATGCAAACCCATGCCTGTAGAGTATATACGGCTCAACCCAAAACGAAGTTAACATCATACTCAGCAGCGTACCGATAAAAACACCCACTGTCCCCAGGCACTGCACAAGCAGCAGAGAAACCGTCAGATTAAGCAGCGCCTCCACAATCGCCTTATACCGGTCATACCAGAACAACCCCATGGAATCCCGAAATGTCAGAGATGCATTGCGCATCCCGTTCATATAAAAGTTTACGCAGAGTACAAAGACAATCACATCTGCAAAAAGATACTGCTTCCCAAAACTGATCGCAATAAACGGATTGATGACTTCGTAAAGGCAGATCACAGCAACCCCATACATCCACTGCCCGATAAAAAAAACGGCTTCGAACACTTCTTTCATATGGCCGTTCTTTTGCATGGCGCCCAAATTGCCAACGCTGGCCGTAATCCCCTGATAAACCTGATTTAACAGCTGCCGGACAGAACCGATCAGAAGGTAATAATTGGAATAGCTGCCTACGCAAACGATCCCGACAAACGCGGATAACACAAGATTGTCGGTATTATTGACAATCACTGTCCCGACTTTGTGCATCATCATGGCCCTGATATCGGAAAATATTTTTTTCTGTTCCATTCGCGGCAGCTGTAAGGCATCTTTTTCCTTAAGATATGGGTAAAGCCGGTTCGCATGAACAGAAATGCAAAGATTGCACAAAACAGTCGTTGCAATATTAATCACCAGAAACAGAATAAAATCATGCCTGACGACCAGCACAAAAATCTGCAGCACATCCTGAATCACCCACGACATCGTCTGGTAAAAAATGCCGACATACAAAAGCTGATGTGCGTCCATCAGCGTTTTTTTATAGATCAGCAGATAAGAACATACCGTATTTGCCAGATACAGCAGGTAGATCAGTGTCAGATGCTCTACGTTCTCATAATCTTTCACAAACAAATTAAGAAACGGAATCAGCGCGCAGCCTGCAATCGCAACCACAGCAGCGACTCCATAATAAAATTTTCGAAAAAGCCGCATCAGCGACTTTTGTTTTTCAATATCACCGCAGGCAATCGGCTTATAGAGCGCAAATGTAATTGCTGTGCCGACACCCATCTCCGAGAGCGAGAGTACCTGAATAATATCCAGAAACAGGCCGTTAACCCCCACATAGCTTTCACTTAACGTGCGTGTAAACACAACGCGCAGCAGATAGCCCATGACAATCGCGCTTAAGCGGGAAATCAGGGCAACCGTCGTATTGCGCGCAGAATATTCCGTTCTTGTCCTCGCCTCTCTCATATTCCGCTGCCTTTCTCGAATGAGGACGGTTCCGGAAAAATCTTTTCGAACGCCCCGTTGATCTGCGCTTTTGCCCGTTCAAAATCAATCGGCCTGTTTGCGTCGTTGATACAGATGATGTCCGCCCTCTGCCGCAGGATCGTATCAATCAGCTTTGGATTATCACTTTGCACATCAAAATAGCGAAAGTGCCTGGTAATATTTTTTGCCTTAAACTTTTGGGTCAGCTTTTGCCATTCCCGGATCAGATATTGATTGACGTCCGCCTCACTGCGAAAACGGTGGCTGCATGTGGCGTTCAAAAGCTCCTCCTCCCTCTCCCAGAGCAGTTCAAATGTGGTTTTTAAAAACGGAGACGGGCCGTGCACCGTATAAAATCCTGTAAAAAGCGGAAATGCCAGCTCCAGTATATTATAGAAAAAGTAAAGAGGCGGATACCCCGGTTTGAAATAATTACCAAACTGTTTTTTTACGTTATCACGCTTGGTAAAATATTTTGAAAGCACAAGCGAATTATTCAGAAAAATATGCGACATCACCGGATTGTCCGGATTTGCGACAACCGGCTGAAATGCCAGCATATCGCATGGCAGCTTCCCTTCAAAAAAATCCTTCTCCGATACCGCTTTTAACAGAAATATATCGTCGTTAAAATAGACAAACTGTTCCGACAGTCCGCTGATTCTATGCATATGCCATTCAATGGTGTGCGAATTAAAGGTCGGCAGATACTCTTTCGGGATATATTCTTCATGGCGCACAATATGAAGCTTTGGATGCGACGTAAGAAGCCACCCGGGCAAATGTCCCCATGTGACAAAATGAATTTTCCTGACCCATGGAGCATACTTTTCCACGCCTCGAAACCAGTATTTTAAATTGCCCCAGTCGCGGTAACGCTCATCCGTATCGTCGCTCTGAAAGCGTTTCAAAGCGGACGCCCCGGCCGGACGCATCTCTTTTACAAACCGCTTCTTTTCTGCCTGCCACACGGGATCGCTTCCGTCCACCCAGGTTATCACAAAATCTATATTCTCTCTTTGCAAATTACCTCTCCCAAACCTTTCTGTTTTGTGCTACAATAATAACAGTCTGCTCAAACGAATCAAAAACAGAGGATCCTTATGAAAAAAAAATCTATCTTTCTCTTTTGCGCCATTGTACTGCTGCTTGCCGCCGGCTTCCTTACCGCATACCGGCTTTATACGCTTTATTACTTTCGGACAGATTACCACCCGGCCGAATTTACCGCATCGGACAAAACTCTGCATAATCCCTGGCGCGGCTGGTATCAGATCTACGGCTACGCGCTGTCCGACGCCGCGCCGCCCGATGCGCAAATCTTGGAAAAAGCGATACGTCAGGACGAGAATGAACTTGTCCTGCTGCAGATCAACCTGCGCGAATATGCCGGCTCCGATATCAGCAAAACAGCGCTTGCCCAGCTTGACTCACTTCTGCGAACATGGAAAGCTTCCGGCAAACAGCTGATTCTGCGTTTTTTATACGATTGGAACGGTCAGGCAAAAGAATCGGAACCAAAAGAAATCGAAACCGTCATGCGGCATATGGAACAGACCGCGGAAATCGTAAACCGATACAAAGACTGCGTTTGGCTGATGCAGGGAATTTATGTCGGAAACAACGGAGAAATGAACAATTCGGCCTTTCTGTCACAGGATAATATGTGTAAGCTGGCCGCATATCTCGACTCCGTAATTGACAGCGAGATCTTCTTATCCGTTCGTACACCTGCGCACTGGCGTGCGATCGCAAGGACTTTTGCGCCGCTTTCGGAAAATCTTGCATTCTCCGGCAAGGGCGCCGCGCGAATCGGCCTTTACAACGACGGAATGCTCGGCTCCGCCAACGACCTCGGCACGTATGGCGATACCTCGCTTGACAATGCCTCCGATTTTTGTGCAAAAGGAACACGGGAAGAGGAGCTTCTGTTCCAAAACAGCCTTTGCGCTTACGTCCCAAACGGCGGAGAAGTTGTTGTCGCCAATCCATACAATGATTTTAAAAACGCGCGGTCAGACCTGAAAACAATGCGCGTCACCTACTTAAACAACGGCTACGACAAAGCCGTCCTTGACAAATGGCGTGACGAAGCTTTTGAGGACGACGGCTGCTTTTACGGCGCAGACGGCTATACATTCATCGGGGAACATCTCGGCTACCGCTATGCGCTGAACGCATGCACCTTTACATTTGATCCGTTTTCCCCGGATCCCGGAACGCTTATGCTCTCCATAGAAAATCAGGGGTTTGCCGGCTGTTACCGTCCGCTCGTCTCTGCATTTACCATCGTAAACGAAAACGGCGCTGTCACAGACACAATTAAGACCGCAGATGATGCGCGCCTCTGGGGCGGCGGAGAGACTTCGTCCCTCTCTGTTTCGCTCGATATACGCACATACAAAACCGGAACGTTTCGCATTTACTACAGTCTGACCGATACTGCGCTGAACCGGGAAATCGAATTTGCCAATCAGGAAACGCCCACAGAATACGGCTATTTTCTGGGAGAGCTGACCGTTACAAAGTGACCTTGCGTTGTCAAATGACAGCAACTTTTCCCAGCAATACCCCGCCGTTTTCCAAAACGTTGGCAAATAAAATCGCCCGCTGATCACGTTTTCTCCTCAATTTGAGGCTCGCCGTATATTCTCCTTTCGGCAGCGCGATTTCTGCTTCCAGCATCTGCCCCCCGGCCAGTCCTTTCAGATCATACGGCAGCGCCACTGTCTCTGTCTGCCCGCGGTCCATACATAACAGCAGCTCCGTCTCCTCTTTGATCGAAGTAAACCCCTGATTCACAATACAGACACGCAGTTTTGCCTCACGCGGTCTTCCCGGCTTTGCCGCTGTCACAAGAAAACGGTATCCGAGATGAGCGCCAATATAATCAAACATGCTTTTCCCGTTCCAGACGCCGTCCCCCTGCCACCTTGTCTTGCGCCACTGATTTAAACGTATTGGATCATGAATCCTGTTTAAATAACAGACATTTGTGCGCCGCAGCCGTTCCACCGTCTCTTCCGGCGAAATTTCATGCGCCGCAGACCCGCTGCCGGACGAACACGTTTCTCTGACTGCCTCGCCGCCAAACGGAATCGCCGCCCCGACCATTCCTGTAAAGTCAATCTCCTCCTCCATACGCCACGCAGCGCTCCAGCCGGCCTCTTTCCGACTGATTGTCCCATAAGTGCCAAGGTTGCTGTCCGATCCGAACATCCCGTCGTCAAACAGACCGACAGAAAATGATATTTCCCCCTCCTTATGCAGCAGACGCCACTGTTTTGGCGTTCGCACTGCAAACGGAACCGCATCCGAGAGCGCCTCACGCCACACCGAAAACAGTTTTTTAAGGCGAACGGCCGACAAAAATCTGGAATCGTGCATTTCCCCCCAGCTGCCGAGAAGCATTCCCTGTACCACCAGCACCGTGCCGGGGAACCGCCGTATCACCGCTCCAAGCTGACGCATATGTTCCGTCACCGTATCAAAAAATGCAGGCTCGGCCTCCATGCCGCGTCCCAGTCTGTCGTATGCGATGCGCAAAATCACTTCCCGTTCCTGCTCTTTTAGAAACGTTAAAATATCAGACAGGCGGGCAAGCGCGTCATCCGGAATATTCGTATCGCGAAAGGCGCCAATCCCGACAAACGCCAGCACAATCGCATCCTCTTTTTCAAGGCTCCAGTAAAGCTCATCAAAATCCGGCGGCACATCCAGCGAAAAGGTATGAATCTGATACCATCCGCGCGACGGATTGCACAAAGCGCCAATCCCCTCCTCCAGTTGATTCGGACAAAATGTAAACTTCTTTTTATTAAGAATAAAGCTCATTTGACAATTTTTCCTCTGTCTCCAATTTTAATACCCTGATGCGAAACACAACCGCAAATATGCTAAAACACATCCGAAACATATACACAATGGGCTTTAACCCTGAATGCATGCTGACGCCGTCCGTCCGGGGATGCATCACCGCCGGGATTTCCCGGATCTGAAAGCCCAGCAGCAACATCTGCATGATCATATTTGCATCCGGATACTTATCGTCAAAATGTCCGTACTGGGAATAGTAGAGCACCGTCCTCCTGTTTAATCCCTGCAGGCCTGTTGTCGGATCCAGGATATATCGCTTTGTCACAATGCGTATCATAAAACGGAACAGCCGATAGGCAAAAATCTTTGCGGCAGACGTCGGATACCCGACGCTCTTTTTCATAAAGCGCGATCCGAGCACGATATCGGGCAATCGTCCGCTCTCATCCGCCCGCTTTAACTCCTCATAAATTGTCGGGATATTACATACGTCATGCTGCCCGTCCGCATCCATCTGTATCACATATTTATAATTGCGCCTTATCGCATATTTATATCCAAGCTGTAAGGCGCTGCCGTATCCAAGGTTAAAGACATGCGTCACAAGCGTATGGTTCCGTCCCTTTACAATCCAGTTTGTCGCGTCTTTCGACGCGTCATTCATGACAAGCACATCTGCAATATTGCGTATCTCGGGCTGTTCCAGTTTCTCCAGTACTTTCGTGATATTTTTCTCCTCATTGTATGCCGGTATGATAATCAGCACATCCTTTTGCCCTTTTCCCCCCATACAATTCACTCCTCCAGTATCCAAATATAAAAAAACACCCCCGCCGCAGCCTGGCTCTGCGCGCACACGCGCTTTCAGGTCAGCAATTCCAGTAACATCTGCAATTCGTCGGGATGAAATAACTGTCTTTTTCCTGCAGCGTCCCCCAGCCGCTTTCTTTTTTCCGCATCCGCGATCAAATCGGCTGCCGCTTTATAGATTCCGTCGGCCGACAGCGGACAGAGAATGCCGTCCTTACCTGTTCTGACCTGTTCTCTGTTTCCCGGACAGTCCGACGCGATAATCGGACAGCCCAAACACTGCGCTTCCTGTATGGCAATGCTCTTTCCCTCAAAACGTGTCGCATGGATATAAAGATCGCACTGTCTGTAATATGGATACGGATTTTCCACAGCGCCGCACAAAATAAATTCCCGCTCCAGTGAGAGTTCCCTGATCTGTTTTGTCAGGCGTTCCCGCTCCTCACCCTCGCCCAGAACGTACCAGCGCGCGTCGATCCCGGCGTCCTTTATTTTTTTCATCGCACAGACTGCAATATCATACGCTTTCTGATGTGTCAGACGTCCGACCGTCAGAATCCGGATTCCTTCGTATGAATCCGAAAAACCGCCCGCTTTCTTTGAATATTCGACAATGTGCGCACGGTCTATCATATTGTGAAATACTTTCGTCTTACCGCTCCACTGCGGATATACCGACAAAAAATCGTCGCGCACCTCGTCCGAAACAGCAAAAATACGGTCAAACGCCGCATAACAGTCCAAATCCAGTTTCCTGGTATATCCTGCATCAGTATAACTGATATGGATAAATGCCGCTTTTTTTTTGGCATTGACATGATCGGCTGTAAAATACGCCGCTCCCCCCTCAAGATAGGCGACAGCAAGATCATACTGCTCCTCAAAAATCTCTCCGCCGTCCGAGATCATTCGCCAAAACAGTTTATCCGGCAAAAGCCTCCCCCGCTTTGCCATATCAACCGCATTTGTCAGAATATATGCTGATTTTCGTATCCATCCGCCATGCCGGAAAAAACTGCGCAGCACCGTTTTCCCAAGGCAGCGCCGCCCCTCCTTTGACAGGACGGACGTATCGCTGTACGATCGGTTTAATACCGTAACCTCCCCTGGCAGATCCTTTCTCATTTCCCCCTGTCCCAAAACCACATAGACTGAAATAACAACCGGCTCCCGCAAAAGCTCGCGCAATAGCGCCAGCATTGCTGTCTCCGCCCCGGCACGGCTCAACGTATTGATTACAAAAAGAACTTTCTTTTTCATAGGTCTGCTTCCCTTAATCTGTCCTTTATTTTACGCATCATCTCAAGCAGCGTCTCGTTCTCCTGATTTAACAGCGACACATGCATGGCGAGCTCCTGATTTTTGCGCAGCAGCTGCGAAACGGCGCAGCTTAGGTAAAACACGCTGAACAGAATTGAAAAACTGATCAGAAGAAACGCCGGAACCGCTTCTTTGGGAATACACCTGCTCCAGGCAGAAAGGCCCGGAAAACTTCCCAGAAAAATTAAAATTAATGCAAACCCGCCCCAGCAAAGCCCGATCCCTACCGTAATTTTCTGATACACATAGGAGAGGAAATCAACAAGCAACAGCAAAATCCCTTCCAGTACGGTTATGACACACAAAATAATCGCCGTCATCGTTGTTTCCCCATCCTTTCTTCTCTTCTCTGTTCCCGCACGTCATATACTTTCGACGAAAGCGCTCTGCCCTTTTTTGACTGCAACAATGTTCCGTTACAGAAAATATGTACGTCAAGGTGACGTTCCACCCAGCGCAGCCTGAAATAGGCAACGCTCCACCCAAGTATGGAGCCTGCGACAACCCCGATCCCATACCACTTGACCGATAACTGCGCCGCAATCATACTGCCAGTAAGCGTGACTGAAAAAAAGACAGCTGCTGTCAATAGCGCACCGGACAGATCGTTGTAATAATACAAAAAGATAATGGCCGAGTACATCAAAAACAGAATAAAATATCCGACTGCAAGGCACGGATAAATCTGCATGACAAGACCGGAAAACCCATACTGCGGCAGTATCACTACACAGGCCAGAAACAATGCAACTGATATGATAAACTGGATACGCGCCAGGTTCATCAGCTCCGAGGAGAGCGAAGAAAACATACGATTCTGCGCATTCCTTATATCGAGACCCCTGCCGCCAATCACCGCTTCTGAGTATCCCTTGTACTTCTCGCGAAAATGCATCTCCAGCCTCGAAATCAAAATAACAGTTGCGGATATATTGGTAAACATGGCGATACAGCTGGCCATATCATAGGACGGAGCACAGACAAAACTGTCTGCAACAACCATTTTCAAATCCGTTGTCCAGAATACGAAATTATGTACATAAAGCCCCACAATATAAAGCGTATTGATCGGCACAAGCTTCCAGTATTTTTTATAATAAGAAAGCACGGGGCGGTATCTGCCGCTGTTTTTCTTAAAATAGCGTTTGACGATTGCGATCTCTTCACATGCGATCAGAAGAAACCCTGCCACAAGCGCCGATAACATGGCATCCGTCACCGGAAAAGAACAGACGTGCACAAGAAAAAGCGAGATGACAAACGCCGCCGCCATGCCGACCAGAAAAAATGCGGATATCTTTTTATAATCTTTACAGATCGAAAGATACAGCATTGCGTAAAAAACAAGCACAAGCGCAATATACCCGCAAAATCCGGTAAACACATACAAGATGCCCAAATGCCCCACAACCACCTCGCGGATGCAAAACGGAATGCCAAGCAGACAGCTGAAAATAACATTCATCAGGAGTCCGAGATAAAAACACGGCAGAATATCCTCATATCGTTCCTCATAGATCACATCCGACATATATCTGGAAAGCACCGCATTAAACGGCGCCGTCGTGACAAGCGAAAATATGAAAATATAGAGCACCGTGCAGGAAAACAGCTCCCGCGGCGCATAAGCCATCTCGGAGAGCCCAAGTACGCCGCCCATCAGAAGAATTGCTCCGATTACAAGAAACATCGGCGCTACCGTCACAACAGTACTGTATCCGAATCCGATCAGCGCGGAAACAAGCGTATTTTTTTCAAATATCTGATTCAGTTTTACACCAATCCCAGCCATATTAATTCTCCATTTCTGCCGCTGCCCCTGTCCTTTCGGACACAGACGCTCCATACCTTCTAGGTTGAAACCCAGTTTCTCGCCAGGCCGTCCTCAAAATCCGTATAAATCTTATCATACGTTTTTTTCATATCCGAAATTTTGTATTGGGACATCACGCGCCTGTAACCGTTCTCTCCCAGACGCGTGCGCCGCTCTGAATTGTTTGCAAGCTCTAAAATTGCATGTGAAATTTCCTCTATATTCATAATATGCGTTAAAATCCCCGCATCCCCAAATCCGTCTCCCTCCCCGTAGATCAGTCCGCGGCAATTGCCGACATCCGTTGCGATGACCGGCTTTTTCGCCGCATAGCTTTCGAGTATTGTCAGCGGCTGTCCTTCACTGATACTCGTTAAGATTGTCATATCCATACGCCCCAGATAATCTCTGACATTTATTCTGCCGGTAAACACAATATCTTTGATATGCATCGTATCGACAAGGTCGAAGCATTCCTGTGCATATTCCTCGTCCTCGTCGTACGGCCCCATAATCCACAGTTTAATCTTCGGCTGTCTCGCTTTCGCATAGCCGAATGCCTGGATCATCGTCTTTACGTCTTTAATCGGCGTCACACGCAGTACTGCGCCGATATTGATAAAATTTTCATCCTCCGGCTGTTTCGGCGCCAGCGCATCAAACCCTTCAATATTGATGCCGTTTGGCGTTACCATCGTTTTTTCCTTTGGACAGCCAAGCTCAATCTGCAGTTCTCTCGCATGCTCGTAAAGACTGGTGACAATATCCGCCCTGTCGTACGCTAATTTTGACATCTTTCGAAACTGCTCAATCCAGATATTTTTGTAGATGCCTTTGACCCATTTCGCCTTGATCAGCTCTTCCTCCCGTTCTCTTGTATAAATCCCGTGTTCGGAAATCAGAAGTCTGCTGCCATGCCTGTAATGCGCCATACTCCCAAGCACGCCCGCATATCCGGTCGCCACGCAATGATACAGGTCCGCTTTGGGCACATCCATTCGAAGCGTGTGAAACAACGGCAGATAAATGGAGCGCATGGTCCACAGAAAATCAGAAAAGACAACCTGACTGTAATTTAAGTTATAACAATCCGAGATAATTCGGAAAAAATCCTCACCCATCAGCAGTTCATTTAAAGACAGATCTTTTCGCTGAAAAAACTTAAACAGCGTGCGCCAGTCGATATCCTGATTTAAGACGAGGCTGCGCATCGCCTGATATTCCTTTTCATTCAGCCGCAGCCGCTTTTTATCCTTTTTCCCGTATACCCAGTCGTCATCCTCCAGATACAGCTCATGCACTTCCGTGAGATTTTCGGGAAGTTCATAGACAAATTTCCCTCGATACGAACGGTTTGCCACAATGGACAACAGGACAAATTCCGTATCCGGAAACGATTTCATCAGGCTGTGTATCCAGCTGGAAACACCGCCGACCACATATGGATAACATCCCTCTGCCACAACACAGATCTTCAAATAACCCGACATGTATACAAAACACCTATCCCCTCATCAGTCAAAACGTATCCGGCTCGTCTTTTCCATTTTCAATACAACCTCACTCTCGGTTGCGCCAATCAGATACGCATCTTCCTCCAGCTTTTCAAACGTAGCGCCCCAGGCCTCCGTAATCTCCTCGCCATGCGTTCTTAAGATAAACCAGGCTTCTTTGTCAAAATTGCTGATATTTAAACGGATATTGTCTGCTTCCCTCTTCTGCGAATAATTGAGCGCCAGAAACCTGCGGACCCTTGCATCACTCTCTGCAAGCGTCGTCCCGTCAAACTTATCGCACACATTCCAGTATGTATTGGTATAGCTTGCAAATTTCTCCGAAAGCTTTTCCCAGGTTTCCTCTTTTCCTCTCGGCCAGGCAACCGTATCTCCGTCGAGAAGAATACCCGAATATCCAAGCGCGCTTGCCACGCTGTTTAACCTGAAATCCTCGCGAAACGTATGGGTGAACCCGTTGTTAATACTGCTCTGCATCAACACATTGGAATCAAAATAGGAAAACAGGTCTTTATGCTCCTCAAAATCAGTACATACTGCTCTGACATCCGAAAACGCATCGGAAGAGAGCGCCCCGGTTAATTCTCCCTCACTCAGATTCCCCTGATACAGTGAAAGGAGCGCATAATTTTCTATGACATCCTGATAAAATGACGTATCGGACAATAGTTTCTGTCTCAGATCCACATCTTCCCTGTAGCTGCCGGACGCTCCCGCCTCCGCGCTCTGTTCCCGTATCAGCTTCATATAATAGACAAGCAGTTCCTCCTCCGGTTCCTCACTGTCCACATAATTTGTCTGCGGCGCAATCATGCAGGTCATTTTCATCGAATTTTTCTGCGCGACAGCAATCAGCCCCGGCCAGACCACATCCCGGCAGACCGCTTTTAACGGCTGACTGTACCGCTTCATCATCTCTGCTTCATTCTCGGAAGCAAGTATCGGGAAATTAACAACGACCAGATTTTTCGCATTTACCACCGGATATATATCATAGTCTTTTAGTTCTGCCATCATTGCTTCCAAAATCCCGATCCCCGTATTATCCGACAGATAATCTCCGTTTACCGCAAATACCTGCGCATTCCCCGCGCCGTTGCGCCATATAATGGCAGGCAGAGCCTCGTTTTTTAAACCGTTTAATTCCGCCTCCATCCTCGCCGCCATATAAGTTCTTGTGCCGGAGGAAACCCAGTACCACGGCATCTCAAGCAAAAAATCCTGTCGTTTTTCGTCCACGCCCTCCTCCAGCTTATACTCTTTCTGCCCGCCCAGCAGGAACCCGTCCATCAGACGTATCCCCTCGGTTTTCGCACTTTTTGACATAACGGTATGAATCCCAAGCAGCCTTTTTAACTTATTGTTTCCGTCTATGACTTCCGGAGCAGGCAGATTGCAGAACACAAGCGAAATGCCAAGGTCGACAAATTCCATCAGCTTATCCATTTCCGTATCCACGTCAAAATAACTGGAGTCAATGAGCAGAGCCTCCGGCAGCCGGTTTTCATCCGGCTGATAAAATTTTACAGAACGAAATACCTCCAGATACCTTTTTGTGTAAAGGCACCACTGTTTTACCACATTGCCAACGCCCCCGTCGCTGCGATAGCCGATATAAACAATATAGCGCCCGTTCAAATCGGCGTCCACCGTACGCGCCCGGTATACGCTTCTCTGATCCAGTTCTGTTTTTGTCTGCTCCTCATATTTGTTTACATCATAATAGTTCCATCTGTCCTTTGCGACCTCCGGGATCTGAAACATAAAAAAGACAACAAGCATAATTAGCGTGATCGTAAAAAAATTTCTGCGGGATACCATTGCTACAACCCCCAATTTCTGAAGCCATCTACTCGTCTGTTCCAATCGGTTCTCTCGACAGATTATATCCATAATCTATCGCCAGATTAAACAGACTGTACATTTCCTGCTCTAACACATAACAGACAAAATCATCCGTCTCATAATAGACCTGCATCTCGTTCGGGTACATTCTCATAAAGGAACGCGCCCAGTAATACATACGAGACATCTCAATCCAGCGGTTTTCCCCCTGATACATGGTAATTCCGCTGCCCGACGGAAGCGGCCTCCTTGCACCGTCTTTAGAAACACGCTGACCGCTGTTCTCATACGGGACAGAATAATCGATCGGAATCTTCTCGATGAAAAAATAGACCCGCGGCGTTGGAATTGTGATCGAACCATATGCGCCCGAGTGCTCCATCTCCTTTAAAAAGGTGTGCAGCTCGTAATGATAACCGTAATCTTCGCCCATGCGCAGCTCGTCGTTTGCGGAACAGATCGTCCATGCAAAATCATCGTTATCATGCAAAATATTCGTAAAACAGGTGATTGCCGCGTTCGTCTGCAGAGCCGGGTAATCCGGCGCTCCCTTTAAAAGCCCTGACATGCCAGTATAAATACAGACGAAAGGTACCAGGAGCAGCGAGGCAAGATGCAGCGGCCATTTCTTCTGAAACCATCCGAAAAACACTGAAAGAATTGCATCAATACAAAGGCTCCATGCCATTACAATCACATACGCAAAGAAAATGCAGGCGCGTATCGCATCCATCAGAGACGGCAGTCCCGCGCGGGATGCGCAAAACAGCACGGACATCAGCGCCAGAAAAGCCGCCGTCGACATAAGTCTTGCCGCATAATCGGTCTGCCTGCATGCAAAAAACAAAACGGCAAGAACCGGCAGCAGCAGGATCACAGCGAAAACAGCCAGGCGAAACAACGGATAGTCGTCCGGAATCAGATAAGTACACATTGCATCCCATAACGCCCCCGGAAGTCTTTTGACAATGCGCATCATCCGTACCGGCAGCGGATCTTTCCGGGGCGGTGTGTATACTGCCTCATACCTCTGCCCGTTCGCGCCGGATATGTCCCCGGACCCGGGCGCAGAGTCCGCGCCGGACGGCTCGTCTCCCCGTATGCCTGCCGCAGATTCCGTGCCGGAACTTTCGGAAAATTCCGTATTTTGTATATCCTCCGACTCCGTTGACTTCTCGATCTGCACTTCCTGCCTGTTGTTTTTTCCGGTAATTACGTTTAATCCCCATCCCAGCGAACCCTGCAGCGGCGTTCCCATTGCAAATGCAATGCCCATTGGCAGGACGGCCACAAAAACGGAAATGATCCCGGCCAGCATAACTTTCCCGAACGCTGCTTTGCGAAACAGTCGAAATGCATACCCAACGGCAACGCCAAGACAAAACAGGCCTGCAATCATCGTATTATAAAAATGTACTGCAATTGTCATGGCAAAGCTCATTGCAAAACAGGCAAGATACCACAGACTCTCTTTCGATTTTTTTTCTTTCTGTTCCAGAAAAGCATACAGAAACCAGATGGAGGGCAAAATAAAAATCATGCCAAACTCCTGCGGAAGAGAGCTGTAATAACGCATAAATGTGTGGACGCCAAAAAAGGAAGCCGCCGTATAGAGGAACAGTCCGATATATCCCGCATATTTTGATCTGCAGCAGCTTTTCACAAAAGCAAGCAGTATATCATGTATGACAATCGTCTGCACGAGCCAGAACACGCGCAGCAGTACATACGTCGGTATCCCGAATACCGTACGCAGATAATAGATAATACAGTGAAACCCCATCGGATAAATGCCCGCGACAAAAATTTCATTTTTCACCATATAGTTGATCCAGTAATGGTGCACCGGAATGTCCGACATGCCAAATCCAAAATTTCGCACCAGATTGATGCCATATACATACAGCAAAATGACAGTCAGCGCCATAACCAGCAAAACGTCAAAAAAACTGGTCCTGATACGCCTCCCGAATGCGCGGAAAAAACGTCTTGCCGCATCCGTGACGGTCATTCTGATGTGGCGCAGAAACAGCCGTACTCCGAGCTGCCCGCCCGCAAGCTTTTCAAACGTATGCACCGCCTCTTTTACGGCGCGCACCGGATGTCTTCTGCCGAGCAGAATATAGGCGGTCCAAAACAAAACCAGCGTAAACACGGTTAAAGTAAAACGGTTTGAAATACGTAAAAGCTGCAGCAGATAGACAAGATTCATCACAAAGAAATTCCCGGTAATCTGATATGTCATAAAGCGTACAGAAAATCGCATCTTCTTTATTTTTGGATACAGCAGCATCGCCGGCATGAAAAATGTTATGACAAGATATGCAAATAAACTTTCCAGAAATCGAAGCACGGTAAATACTTCCATTGACACTGCCATCACCTCCCGGATCAAAATGAAAGGGCCATTTCACAATTCAGCCAAACGTGCGTATCAGTTCCAGTGTCTCCCTGTCAATAATCACACTGGACTGTTTCAGCTCATCCATTGCCGCAAAAAATTTTTCTTTGTCCTGCGTTGTAAAATACAGTTTTAATTTACAGGTATAACTTGAAAGTTCATCGGGATACTGTGCCGCGGCGCGTGTACACCAGACTTCCATCCGCTCAAAATCCCGTATATCCAAAAGCCGCATGCAAATCCAGTTGTAATATTCGCTTGTCATCTGATGCGCCGCTTTCCGGTACAGCGTCTCACCCGTACTGACAAACAGCTCCACCATATTTTTCTGTTCCATCTCGGTAAACACCTTTTGTTCCAGCACATTATTCATATAAGGGAACAAAAAATGTTCACACTCCGTCTCATCTTCCTCTTCCGTTTCAATCTGATTGATCATCTTCTGGACACTTGCGCGGAAATTATTCAGCTCATCCTGCAGGACAGACGCGGCGTAATGCGATGTTTCCGAATCCGGGCTGTTAAGCGCAAGCGAAATGGAAGCAAGCGAATTCTGGATATCCCCACGGATAATATTCAGCATCAGATTTCTTAAGCTCTCTTTGTCACTGACTGCAATCGCCTCCTCAAGAGGCGCAATATTTCGCTCCCGCTCCTCGTCCGCACGGTCATGCGTCCTGACGCGTTCCTTGCTGAAAATAACATCCTCAAGATCCACATCCTGCCGGAACACAAATAAGAACAGCAGATGCCCCAACGCAAAAAACAATGGCCCCACAACCGGGCAGATCAGCATTACAATAAATTTAATGACATATGCCGGTTTTCCGTCTTTTAGAAACGGTTCCTCCGCATCCGCCTGCTTCTTCTGCCGCGCAGCATGCAGCAGTCCAAACACAAGATATAAAACGGCGGCCACTGTATTCAGGAACAGAAGAAGAACAAAAATCAGTTCTTTCGTCATACCGCCACGTCCTCCTGTATCCGGCTCTCATATCCCGTATTTCGAAAACGCCTGATTACAAAATCGGCGTCATCTGCATTTGTATTCGACAAAAGCGCATACAGATTCCCGTCCGCCATGGTGCCGATATAATCTGTCTGGCGCATCAACTTTGCCAGCGCGTTGCCTGCCTCTTCCAGATCATGTTCGTCCAGATCAACCGCAAGGATGGTACACTCGGTCAGTCCTTTGTTTCGCGCTCCAAGATACGCCTTTACCAGCGATTCAAACGCCTCTGTTCCAAGAATTTTTGTTCCGCCCAGATAGCGCTCATTTTCAAGCGCCGCCAGATAACGGTTCGCCCGCAGCACCGCATTCTGAATCAGATATCCAATGACAACAAGCATGTTCGCCTGGCCGAGCGTCATGCGTTCCCATGGAATCCCCCATACCATCAAAATCAGTTCCATCTCATCCTCCGCATAGATGGCGTCGGCCATCAGCGGATATTTTGGATCCATATTCCGATTGATATAGACTCGTTTTTCTCTGAGCGGCTGATACATATCTTCCATTTTGGTATACTCAATCGAATTTCCAAGCTCCCTTGCCTTTTTCGAGGTTGCCGAAAACAACCGTGCATACGAACGGTTCGCCACCGTATAGATTGCCACGTCTTTGCTGTCAATCAGCTTTGCCAGAATCTGCGCCGCGTAAAAAAGCACTTCGGACGGCTCATACTGGTCAAGACTGGACGTGATCTCATAGATCTTTCCAAAACTGTCATTCTGATTGACCAGCTGCACCTCCAGCATATTTTTAATACGCACATTGCTGGTATTGATATCCTCGATATCGTCCAGCTGATGTTCCATATACTGCACTTCCCCTTTATTTTCGCTGTGTATTGTGCGCAGGCGGTCTTTCATGTAGCCTACCACAAGTCCCAGTATAAAAAGCTGTGCAATCCAGACATATGTATTGTAATCAAGCAGAACGTCAAGCCCGCTCCTTGTGTACATCTGACGGAAACAATAGCCTGCCACTGCCAGCACAGCCGAAAACGTTGCCTGCTGCTGGCCGTATAAAATTGCAAAAAGCAGTACATAGAGCAGATAAAAATCCAGATTAGCAAAATATCTGCTCCCAACGGCTCTGTTATTCAGCATAAAAAACGGGATAAAACAGATCAGATTTTCAAGAAAAGGGATCATTGCGCCCCGAATCACACGAAAGCTCTGCTTTAAGTCTCTCGTCCTGCTTTTGCTGACTTCCTCCGGTTTTACGAACCTGCCGCTGTGCTTTTTCATATAGCGCACGATCTTTACGGCCACTTCATCCACATGATGAAAAATGGTAAGTCCAAACTCATCCGAAAACCGCCTGGCCGACAAAATCACCCGCGACGCCGTCCCAACCGTATTGTCCACGACAGATACTTCTTCTCCCATCTCTTCTGCAATTATTTTTGCAAGCCTGCTCTCGTCTGTCTCTTCTCCGGAGGAGATATGGTAGAGCGTTTCCTGTAACGACGGGGCGCGCAGTGCTTTATAGATTGCCTCCACCGCATCATCTACATACAGAAGCGAAAAGATTTTATTTGCGTTGGCCTGAATGTAACCTGTTCGAATCGCCTCAACACACATCTTCGCACAGGGATTGCCCTCGATTGCAGATACATTGTCCGCCTGCTCTTTGTCCGGAATCATATACAGATGATCCATACGAAGAACAACGGTATCCACACCCATCGTATGTTTGTAATTTCGGCAGATCTCTTCCCCCTGTGCAATGGCGATCCCGCGGAAACTGAATACGGACGTCTCCTGCGTCTCGTCAATATCGTTCGGGTAGGACTGTGTGTAAACCTCCTGCGAGGAAAGGTACAAAAAGCGCCCCTTTTTCTGCATGGAAAAAGAGGTCAGCACATTCTGCAGCGCCGTCTGATAACGCACTGACTCTTTCCGCGCATCCGACCAGTTAAAATTCGAATCATATGCACCCAGAAAAATCGTAATATCAGGCCTTACACTGTCAAAGATCTCTTTCAGACAATCGCTCTCATACGGAAACCGGTACCTTTCATATGCATTTTTATAAACGCCGATCTGATATTTGGAACCGGTCAGCACATAGGAATGATGTCCCTCTTTGTTCAGTTTTATCAGCAATGACCGCATCAGCTCATTGTCACCGCCAACCAGCAATACTTCCATAATTACCCCGTTCCGCCGCCCCGCGGCTGTTTATCGTTCCTCCGAAATATCCATAAACTCCGTATCTATTCCCGCTGCCCTAAGACCGTCCAGAAATGAAACTGTGTCCGCTGCTGCCTCGTCAGCTAAAATTCCGTATTCTCTGCATAAAGCTGCTGCAGCTTCTTTTACGCTGTCTCTTTCACAAAAGCGTTTCCACAAAAGCGCGCCGCTCTCATTTAATTCCAACGGCTTTCTGTAATCTTTCCCGTCCTGCGCAAGGTCTAATAACCAGTAACTCCCCGCCGCTTTCCGAAGTGTATAGTTTGATTTCATGCCGATCTCCCATTCCCGCACCCTTTTCCTGCACGCCGCTTCCTGCCTGATATCCGCATTTTACTGTTCCGGCGACTTTTTTCCCCGTATGATCCATTTTTTCATAAAATGAACTGCCACGGCTATCTTATGGCGAAACGGCCGTACAAAAAGCCAGAGCGATGCATACGCGCGATAACAAAGATTTTCAGTCGAATACTGTCTGCCGTGCCGGACAAAACCGACCAGTCTTCCCCGCAGCTGATCGCCTCTGAGCGGCCCTTCAATCTGAGTCTGGTTGTCCCCGACCATATAATAGCCGTCTTTCCCGACGTGAAACACGCGGTGCAGCACTAAGATTCCGGCATCCCGCCGGTACAAAACAACATCGCCGCGCCGAATGCGCTTCTCTCCCACAGCCTGTCTGCCCCCGTCCGAAACACAGACCGGCTCTATCATCACACTGTCCCTGCCCGGAACGAGCATCGGATACATACTGTACCCCTGCGGCATAACGCAGATTGTGTTTCCCTCTCTCAATAATTGTTCAATCCCGGATTTCGTTTCCATTTCATTTCTTTCTCTGTAAATCACATTTTCAGGTACTCTGAACTTATTATAGCATTTCTGTCTGCAAAATGCTATAATAACATCACATTCTGATCAGATTTTACATGGCAGACCCGACATTACTTCCACAGCGGAAAGGAGTTTTCATGATAAAATTAAATGAGGGTTATATATTCAAAGAAATCAACAGTATTCCTTATATTCTCCCATATGGACAAAATATAGCAGATTTTCGCCGCAGCATACGTTTAAACGAGTCCGGCGCAATTCTCTTACGAGCAATCCTGAACGGTGCAGACGAACAGGATCTCCTCCTGGCCCTCTCCTCTCATTATGATGCCGGGGCTTCTGATCTGCCCGTCCTGAAAAAAGATATCGCCCTGTTCCTCTCGCAGCTTGCGGCGGCCGGCATACTCTCACGGACAGATCCCGCTTCCGCCGGCTGTACGCCGGACTGTTATTTTCGAATCGGGACGTTTACCATCGCCTATTGCGGCCCCAGGGAACTTCTCTATCCGCCGCTGTATGATTTCATGTGTGAATCCGGTAAGCCGGATCTGACCTTTCGTGTGAAAAATACCGCTCCTGCCAAAACAGAATCAGCCACACTGCTGATCCGGACAGAAGAACTCACCATCTTAAAAAACAAAGCTTCCTATATACTACTGTACCCAAAGCACTATGGCATTCTAGAAGCCCATATTTCCCTGGACGGGAAGTCAGCTGACTTTTTCTGTTCCATGCCGTTTGACCGGGAACATGCGGAAAAACTGTTTCACGCTTTTCGCTTTGCTTTCCTGATCCCTGCGCAGCAGTGTGGATTATTTGCGCTCCACTCGTCATCCATCCGTTATCGGGACAAAGCCTTTCTGTTTTGTGCGCCTTCCGGCGTTGGCAAATCGACACATGCCGAACTCTGGCATAGCCTGCACAATACGCAAATTTTAAATGGAGATTTAAATCTGATCAAATTTTGTGACAATCAGCGCCCCATCGTCTGCGGTATCCCCTGGTGTGGCACTTCTGAGCTTTACACTGCCGAAGACATACCGCTTGGAGGCATCATATTTCTAAAACAGGACTGCTGCGATCAGCTTCTTCCCATGGCCACAGAAGATATCATACTCCAGACCGTCTGGCGCACGATTTCCCCCTCCTGGACTGACGAAATGCTGGGCCTGACGATCGCATTTGCAGAAAAACTCAGTAAAGCCGTTCCGTTCTTTCACCTGCAGTGCACAAAAGAACCGACAGCCGTCAGCCTGATCAAAGAACAAATTGATGCCCTTTTTTAAAAAGTGTGCGCCGGATCGCAGCTTCACCCAGGAAAGCTGCCGTCTTTCACACCTCACAATAACAGGGTCTTTTCTGTAAGACAAAAAAATTGAGACACAACCGTGTCTCAGTTTTTTTACATATTCCAGTCCGTTACTGTATCATCCGGCCCGTATCCTTTCTTTTCCCAGCTTGGCTTACGGTTCCCGTCATCCACATGATAGCTGTCCGCATTTCCGGAATCAATATAATGCGTCAACAGTCCACAGCCATTCGCCGTGTTGGCCGGACATCCCAGACAGGCAAACTGCTGTTTGTATCCTCTAGTTCCTCCTGCCCAATCCGAGTAATCCGGCGCCTGCCATTCGCCGTTCATATACTTGCTGTCGCATTTTAAGCCGTCGTTATCCCCCTCTGACGCTCCGCTTGCCATATAAATCCCCTCAGCTGTCCCTGCAGCAAACAAAACATGTGGCCGTTCATATGCTTTCATTTTCTATTCTCCTCTCCTTTATCTAAAAAAACGCAGCCTGCGCCGTCTGTACTTTACAGATTTCATTTTATCATATTTCTTCAGCCAGATCAATTCATCCAAAAGTACCAATCTTTCTATTCCTGTTTTGCATAACTCTTTTCCCGCAGATATTTGTCCTTTGTAGCCATTCCGCCGCGTATATGCCGCTCAGATTTGTTTACATCCAAAACTTTGCGAACCTGCGCCGCCAGTGCCGGACTGACCAAAGCCAGCCTTTCCGTGCAGTCTTTATGTACGGTAGATTTTGAAATCCCAAAATGTTTTGCTGCCTGACGTACCGTCGTATTATTGTCAATAATATACCTGGCGATTTCCATGGCTCTTTCTTCAATATAACCTTTCACAAAAATTCCCCTGCAATACTTGTTTGTATAGTGTATGCAGGGGAACTTCTCTTCATGACTTTGTATTCTTTGATATTGAAGCTGCCGGAATATTTATCTTTTTATTCGTCCATTAAAACAAACTGCCCTACGAGATCATCAAGTGTAATTGCCTGTGCCGAAAGCTCCTGGCTTGTCGCAGACGATTCTTCGGCTGCTGCCGAGTTATTCTGTACAACTTCTGAAATCTGACTGACGCCCTGTTCTACCTGGCGCATTGTCGTGCTCTGATCGCTGATGATAATACTTAACTGTTTGGATACATCTGCAATCTGCTTGATTCCGCCTACAACGGTCTCGATCGACCCGGATGCGCTCTCCACTGCACGGTTTCCGCCTTCAATCTCCTGCAATGATCCCTCAATCAGCTCTCTAGTATCGACAGCCGCTTTTGCGCTCTGTTCCGCAAGCTGACGAATCTGATCCGCAACAACCGCAAAACCGCGTCCTGCTTCGCCTGCTCTGGCCGCCTCAATGGATGCGTTAAGAGAAAGCAGATTTGTCTGCGATGCAATCGACTCAATCTCTGAAATAATATTGCCGATTTTTGTAGACGTATCATCAATCTTTTTCATCGCATCGACTACCGTATTCATACCTGCAAGGCTGTTATCCGCCTCATCCGCATATTTCTGCGCCTGTTCGTAGGACCTCTCGGAATTCTCGGCGCTCTTCTCCATAGCCTCGGTAATGTTTACGATCATGGCCTGCAGCTCTTCCACTGCGCCCGCCTGATCGGTTGCGCCCTCCGCAAGGCTCTGCGCGGACTCCGAAAGATTTGTCGCACCTGCAGACACCTGATTGGAAGCCTCACCGATAGAGCGGATCGTCTCCGCCATCTGGTTGCGCAGACCTCTCATTGCGACAATCAACCGGTCAAACTCTCCGGTGTACTGATCCTGAATATTAGACGAAACCGCATAATTTCCGTTTGCCATCTCGCCCAGAAGATAGCTGATATCATTGATAATCAGATTCAGCTTGCCCGACATATCCTTTGCCTCTCTGATAATGTCGGAAACCTCGTCCTCCGAAGAAATCGTCGGATACGGTGTGGCAAAATCGCCGGCAGACAATAATTTCAGACGCGCGCCCAACTCCTCTAATGGCTGTGCAATCTTTCCGGCAATATTCTTGCCCAGTTTTGTAGAAACAATCATCGCTGCAACAATCGCTGCGCCGATTACGACCATTAAGATTACGGTCAATACTTTTAATGTAGACGAAAGCGCATTACCCTCATGTACCTTTACCTCCAAAAGCTCTTCCAGCTGCATATAGAGATTTTCATACATAGGCCCAAGCTCCTGCAGTGCAATCTCCTGCGCCTGTCTGCATTGCTCCCTGTCCGTTGTTGCCCCGACTGCCATAATCTTTTCGTCTAACTCCCAGTAAGCGTCCAGTTCCGATGCAATCGCATCATAGGTAGCTCTGCCGTCTTCCGAAACAATCGTCTTCTCTATTTCGGCAAAATATTGCTCAAACATCTTCCTGTTCTCTTCATGCTGCGCTACCACTTTTTCAATCGCGTCCGCATCGTCATATCCGATTGCAGCGCACAGCGACGACCGGGAATCTGCAAACGTAAACAGCGCTTTTCCGATATCTCCCTGTGCGAAACCGAAATTAAGCAGCGCATAAGAATACCTGCTTGCCACCACAATCACTGCGATCAGGCCGACAATAGCCGCGATTGCGGAAATCCCCGCAACCATCACAAATGACTTGGTCAGTCTTTTCTCAATCCTTTCGTTGTTAAACATCCTTTTCCCTCCTTGTTCTTTGGATCTGATCTTCTGGTACATTCTTAATCAATGGAACTGGTGCATTGTGACTGACTGAACTCATTACTCTATCCGATAGTTATGTACCAAAATACAGTTTTCCAAAGCAATGAAGAGCGGCAATGTATCATTTCATTCTCTTAAGCATACCAATAATTTTATTATAAACCCTATGTGCAAAATATACAAGATTTTTTATAGAAACATAGCAAATTTTGTCTATGACAGCATATTTTCAAAATTTTTATGATGATTGTGCATCCGCATTTAAAATCTTTTCAATCTCAGCAAGCAGCTTATCTTTCACCGGCGGTTTTAAAAAATATCCGGCCGGGTTTAACTTTAATACCGCCTCAATATTTGCACGGTCGTTGATTGCCGTCAAAAAAACAACCGGTATGCTTCTCATCTCCTCGTCCGCACGAATCATCTCAAGCGTCATCTTTCCGTCGCAGACCGGCATCTCATAGTCGAGCAGAATCAGATCAGGCCTCCTTTTGCCAATGGACGTCATTGCCTGCGCGCCTGAAATCGCCAGTGCCACTTCATAATATTGTTCCAGCATAGCTTTCATTGTCCGCAGAGCCGTTCCGTTATCGTCGACAACCAGAATTCGTTTTCTGCCGGAACTCTCCTTTTCCTCTCTGGCAGCCTCACGCTCCACTTCCTGTATGTCAAGGCCAAGTCGTCGCATGACCGCATCCATAATCGCCGTATTTTCGACCGGCCGAATCAGATTTTCAAACTGACCGTTTTCATAGTATTTAAAAAACCGGCTGCTCTCCTCTTTTGTTCCGATTGTTAAAACCGGAATCTGTTCGTATTTGTCACTTAACATAAAAAAGATAGAAGTATCAATATCATATGCGCCGATCAGACTGATCAAAACAAGATCCGGATTTACAATTTTAAGCATTCCCTCCGCAACGCCGGCATTTTCCGAGCAAAGCTGTACATGAAAGTACCGGGACAGAAATTGATTTATCTCATTTACTACGGTGTTAAGTTTGCCAATCAATAAAATTTTCTTCATTTCTCCCTCCTTATCCCACTGCTATTTGTCCTGTCAGACGAAGCAGCGCCTCTGCCAGACGCTCTGTCTCCTCCGTATCCAGATTTGTTACGGCCTCTGTTATTTTTCGGATATAAGGTTCCATCTCATCCGGATAATCGTATTCTTTCAGCTGACCGGCCAGTTGATCCGCCCTGTCAATATCCATCTCCTGCATACTCAGGCGCAGCATTTCTATCAGCGCCTGTATCAGAGAATAATCCGTTACTTTCTTTCCTGCGGCGCCGAGACCGAAAACACCCTTTAATTTCTGCTCATAACTGCGCCACTCCTCCAAAAACGGCGCTGTCATCGCCAGAATCACTTCCGTTTTTCCGTCACGCGCCGCATATTCCAATATTTTTGCAACCCCGGACAACGGCACAATCCCGACTGTCGCCGCAAGGCTTTTCATTGCATGTACCTGGATACGATACTGTTCCAGCTGTCCTGGTTCCCCGATCTGTATGTAATACTGGTTGAGCCGTTCGGCTGCGGAAACAATCTGATCATAAAACTCTCTGACTGTAAATTCCAGCAGCTTTCGATCCGGCAGATGCATCCACGCATAATGCCAGTCCAGACCGTCCACCTGCGGAAGCTCCTCCGGAAAATCGTTCTGACCCGGCTCCTGCTCCGAAAACATGCTCTGTGACGGCTCCGCCGTTTCCGCTGTCAGAAGAAGCTCTTCCGGCAGCATCCTTTTGATCATATTTTCCAGCTTTTCCGGAACAATCGGTTTTGACAGAAAATCATCAAACCCCTCCTCCAGATATTTCTCTTTCGCCCCGGATACCGCATTGGCAGTCAGCACCACAACCGGCGTATCTTTACAGGGAAAATCGGAGAACTCCCTGATATGATGCAGCGTCTCCACCCCGTCCATCTCCGGCATCATATGATCCAGGAAAATCAGATCAAAATGTTCCTTTTGCACCAGATCCAGACATTCCTGTCCTCCCTGCGCATCCGTCACCTGAATCTTCGTTTCCCGAAGCAGATTGCGCAATACCTTACGGTTGACCGCATTGTCGTCCACAACAAGAATCCTGGCATCCGGCGCACAGAATTTTGAACTGTAGTTATAATTTTCCGCAATCTGCTGTACTCTGGACTCAAAATCTCCGATCGGAGTATCATCCGTAATCCTTTGCTCCAGTTCAAAATAAAATCTGGATCCTTTCCCATACACACTTTCCACTTTAAGTTTGCTGCCAAGCAGCGCAAGCAGCTGAATGGTGATACTCATGCCAAGTCCCGTTCCCTCAATGTTTCGGTTTCTGTCCTCCTCAATACGCTCAAACTCTGCAGAAAGTTTCGGCAGATCCTCTTTTCGGATACCGATTCCCGTATCCTCAACCTCAAAATAAAGCAGCGCATTCTCACCCTTTTTTCTGCACTTTACACGCAGCCAGACCGTCCCTTCCTGCGTATATTTTACCGCATTGGTCAAAATATTTGTCAAAACCTGCCGGATCCTTACATCGTCTCCAAACAGCCGCGACGGTATCTGCTGATCCATTTCCACTTTCAGACAGAGGTTTTTATCTTTTGCCCTCTGCGACGCCATGTTGGCCAGATCATGAATCAGACTGCAAAAATCATAATCGACCGGTACAATCTCCATTTTACCGGATTCGATTTTGGAAAAATCAAGAATATCGTTGATCAGCGACAGAAGCGTCTGGCCCGCCATATAGATATCCATCGCATACTCTTTTGTATTCTGTTCTTTTGACTCACGAAGTATCATCTCGTCCATACCGAGCACTGCATTGATCGGCGTTCTTATTTCATGCGACATATGCGCCAGAAATCTTCCCTTTGCCTCGTTCGCCGCAAGAGCCTCCTGTCTGGCGGCGTCCGCGTCCCGCTTTGCCTGCGCAAGCTGCATATTCTGCAGTTCGGCTGCTTTTACCTTTTCTGCCAGAAGATCGGCGTTCTTTTCCGCGCTTGCGCGGTATTCCTTTGAAATCTGCAGCGTATGCATAAACGCCATCATAACAGAAAACACAACCATGCTGTACTGCCCGGCCGCATTGCCGCGCACATGATAAAAAGCTGCGTTTAAAATCACATTTGCAATACCGCCGGCAAGCAGTACAAGCATGGATAATACAGACAAAAGCGTCCGATACCCCCTGTTTGAATAATCGTACTGTACCAGACTTATCACAGCCGCCACACAGACCACGCCGACTGCAGCCGCGGAAAGATTTGTCATATCCTTTAAATCACGCACGCCGATCCGGTGCAGCAGAATCTGCAGAACGCCGTTTAGTATGACACCCCAGAGAAGAACAGTAAAACGACGCGGGTAAATTGTATGAAAATTTTTTTCAAAATACAGCGTTAAAAACAGCGGGAGCAGCAGCACAAGATATTCCTGCATTTCATATGCTTCCTGCACATTATAAAAAATACTCAGCGTATCCGTTCCGATAAAACAATAAATCCCCGCTGCAATTCCGGTAAGTCCCAAAAATACTTCCCCGCGTGCCGGCTGACGCGTATACGCGCGTATCAGAGCAAGTACAAACATAATAATCGCCATTAATATAATCAGCAGACAGCAGCCAATATCGGCGATATTACTTCCGACTACTCCGATCACGATCATATCGCGCGTCTCTATTTTGATCTCACCGATCTGTAAAGCTTTATCCTGCTCCAGAGGAATAAGCACAATGGATAACGCCCCGTTTTCCATAAGGTTCGGTATATCAATATAATGTTCATAACGCTCCGGGGTATCTGCCGATTCCTGGTCCGGTCCATACCGGTAAATTTCCTCGCCGTCCAGAATCACACGCACTGCGGCATGATCAGAGGCAAAACTCATTGTCAGTCCCCCGTTTTCAATCGGAATCGTATTGACCAGTGCAACAGGTCTGCCATGATGGTCCCGGCAGAAATAAGGCACTTCCAGATTTTGCCCCATCCCTTTTTCCAATGCGCCCTGTATCTGCCTGTTTATGCTTTCTGTATCCTGCTGCCTGATCTCTGCCGTCCCATGACTGTCCAGAAAAACTACTGTCCAGTCTTCATTAAAATAATACTCAAACTGATGGGGCAGCAGGGACATGTCCCCTTCCGCCTGATACTGAATCAGCGCAATAACCATAAAAACAAGAATTAAAACAATGGAAATACCGGCCAGCTTTCGTATATGTTTCATCTTCACTTCTCCCCTTTATCAGGTTTTTGGACTGCCTCCTGTCTCCTCACCGCTTAAAATACAAGCTCCTGCTGCTCCATTACCTCAATCTGCGACACGATCATTGTCTCCTCCTGCGAACCCCGCATATGCTCCGATTTCAGATACTGCATATCATTTCTTAAATTTGCCGCAATCAGCGTAAGCACATAGATATTGTCAAACCTGTTGTAGATGGAATCACCGCCAAGACCGGATAAGCAGATCAGCTGTGTATTTGTCTTTTTTGCCATATCCATCAGCGGCTTTAACAGGTGCGCAGCATTTGTCTGTGCAAATGGATTATCCATCAGCAGAACTTTTCCTTCATTCCGTTCTGCAAAAATATCGGTCTCATCTTTTCTCATATAATAGAGCAGCGCCGAAAGAATGACAAACGCAGAAAGGAATCCCTCGCCGCCCGAATTGCGCGCTACATCCGCCCAGGTAATCGGATACTCCCGCGCTTCCTCAATCTTATACAGACGGATACGCACGTTCCCGATCCCGGCTACTGCGTCGTAGAGGCTTTTTGTGGTAAGCCTTGTACCGAGATATTCCAACACCGGACGGTTTTCTTCCAGCATCGCAATTCCCTTTGCCGTGATATCATCCAGATCGTCAAGCAGACGCTGCCTGTAAAAATGCTCGTTTTCCTCCCAGTCAGGCAGCTCAATTTTTAACATTTTTATCTGCCTCTCCCGAATGGTAATTGTGGAATTACGGTCAATCCGGTTAAGATTTTCGTGTACCTCTTTCAGGTAATCGCCGATTAACTCTACGATCTTTTCTTTCTCTTTTTCCACAAGCGAAAGATCGACGAGCAGTTTTTCCATCAGACTGCGATAGGAAGCAAGCGTTACATTTAGCTGGCGTATGACGCGCTCCGCATCGTCGGTCAGCAAAAGCATCGCCTCCAAAGGTTTGCGGTAAAAGTCCTCCGCAAATTCTTCCGCGCGCACAATCTCATTTAACACGCGCTCCAGACCGGATCGCATCTGCCGCTTCTGTTCCAGATAAAAATTATAATCGCGGATCAAAATACCTTTCTGTCTTGTCAGCTGCGCGCCTGTCAGTGCAGAAAAATCAAATTCCCAGTCAATCTGATGCGTACAGGCAAACTCCTCGTATTCTGCAAGCGCAGTCAGATTTGTCTCCATTCCCTGTATCTTCGTTAAAATCTGCTGCTGCTCTTTTTGTGCCTCCTCTCTCTCGTACTCGATTTTTTTCAGGGCCTCGCCAAAGTCGATCGTCTGAATCCGGGCCTTTGGCGCCGGTTCCTCCTGCTTGCAGCGCTCCCTCATCTGCGCGTATTTTGCTTCCCGCTGCTGCTTTAAAAGCGCGCACTGTATCTCCTGTTCATGAATCAGCCTCTTCTTCTGTGCAATCTTTCGATCCTGATCTTCCAATCGAATCTCCTGATGCGTTTCCTCTTTTCGGTCGTAGTGTATACCGCTTATTTCTTTCCCGGCCAGTCCGTATTTTTCTAACAGCCGTCTGTATTCCTCCTGTGCCTTTGCCAGCCGCTTCTGCGCCGCAAGGACGCGCGACTCCAGTTCTCTTTGCTCTGCGCCGATCCCTCCTGTAATCGCATCATACCTTGCCTCTGCTTCCTGCGCATTTATTCCTGCGTCTTCCTGCTCCAAAATGACGTCCGCATCCGCTGTATACTGCAAAAAACGCATCTGCTTTTTCTTATATTCTTCCGCAGCCCGCTCCAGCAGGGAACGCGTATTCTGCGCAGTCACAAGTTCCTGCCGAAGTCTTTGTATTTTATCGCCGGCCAGCTTCTGAAGATTTAGGAGGCGCTCTTTTTCCTTTTTATTTTTTTCCAGAAGCCGTCTGTTCTCCTGACAGACTTCATATCCGTCCATAAACTCCCGGAAATCGGAAATCCGCCTGCTCTGATAAGAAAGATCCTGCTCTTTTTGGGCAAGAGTCCGTTCTTTCTTTCTCTGTAAATTTTCCAGCGACTCCAGTTCCTCCCGCATTCGAAGAAGCGCCTGCTCCGCTGCCAGAAGTTTCTGTTTTAATGTCTCCTGCGTTTCTTTTGCTGCTTCGTAATCGGCTCCTGACACTTTTTGATTTCTGATCTTCTCGCGTCTCTCAATATACTCTGCGTATTCCTGCTTTTTGCGCAAAATGGCCGAATCAAGCTTTTTGATCTGCTCCGCTTTTTCGTCGAGCATCTCCTTTAGCTTCTCTTCTTCCAGCAGGTTATCGTTAAACCAGACGTAAAAACGAAAGCCGGAAAAGGAACGCACCGCGCCCTCCTGTTGTTCCTGCCCTTCTCCCTCCAGTTCTTCACGCACTACAATCGGCACCGGAAACGATGTATAAATGCGTTCGTCCAGCGCGGAAAGCCTGTTTAGTTCCCTGCGTGACAAAATCAGTGCGTACGGTAAAAACGGATGTTTTGCAACAAGCTTTCTGTTTTGTTCCGCCGTATAACGATTTTTCCCAAGCCACTCCATCCCATAGACAAACGAAATGCCCGCCTCCGAAAGAAGGTTTAAAAACTCATCCGAAAGTTCGAGCACTCTCCCCTGGGCAAGCCGTTTATACGACTTGTCCGCCTCATCCCATTCTTTCTCCAGTCCGCGCCGGATTTGTTCCGTCTCCGTTAACTTTTGCTCCGCCTGCGTCAATATTTTTTCGGTATCAAACACATCCTCCTTTTTCATTTCAAAATACTTAAGAATCACACGGCGCTCCGAAATTTCCGCATCAAAAGAAGCAATCTGCGCCGCATTTTCTCTCTGCTCCGATTCCAGCCGGATTTGTTCTGCCAAACCGTCTTCTGTTTTTCGCTGCTGGCCCTTTATCTGCGCTTTCAGCTGTTCTGTCTCTCTCTTCAGATCCGCCTTTTCATGTTCCGTGACGCTTAACTCTTTTTCGAACTCGGACTGTCTGATCTGCAGCGCGCCGGGCTCGTATTCGCCAAGGATATTGCGGCAGAAGTTCTCGCTGTATGTCCTGTTAAATTTCTCTTCCAGGACGTCAAACTGTCTGACTTTTGCGCCGAGCGCACCGGCGTATTCCGAACATTTTTTATCCTGTTCGCGCAGCTCCTCCAGCCCTTTTTCCTCCTTTGACTGTTCTGACTCCAGCCAGTCAATCCTTTCGGCACATTCTGCGCGCTCCTGCTCTTTTTGGGTGAGAAGCGCGCTGTAATACTTTCTGAGCTGTGCGCCGAGCCGATTGCGCTCCGGCTCCAGATCTTCTCCCTTTTTTTTGCAGAGCAAAAGACGCTCCTGCTCAAGATTTGCATCCTCTTCACACTCCGCCGTCTCTTCGCGCTGTTTGGCGCAGATCAGGCGATACAGCGTATGCGCGATTTTCTCCCTGTTATTCTCCAGATCATCCTGCTCCATTTTTAACATATCCAGATTGCCGCTGCAAAAACGCTCCTCGTCGGCAATCTGATAAATTTCTTTTGAAATCTTTTCATATTCCAGATATGCCAGCCGCTCTGTAAGCCCGACCATCTTTTCCTCCGCCAAAGCAGCGTTTTTCTTCTCCTGTTCACAGGCGCAGTGAAGCCTTGACAGAAAGTCTGCAATACGCGATTCCTGGATGGCCGCCGACTCCGCGGCGTCGCGGTACGCGAAAGCTTTCGTCTGTATCCGCTCTGCCTCCCGCTCAAATGCGCTGATTCTGTCCCGCCGCTGCATTTTTGACTGATTGTCCTTATACTGTCCGATATATTTTTCGAAGATATTCTGAAATTCAAGCATTCGGTTCCTGTCGCGGTTGAGTTTACTTTCTACCGCGTCCAAAAACCATTTCTCAACCAGCCCTTTCTCATCTTTACAGTCGGCAAACAGATCGGACAGCCCTGACTCCTTTAAATTTATCTTTTTGATAATCGTCTCCCATTCCCTGTAATGGATCTGATATTCGGACAATTTCTCAAAATACTGCCTGGACTGTGCCGGATAACTCATATCATAAGAAAAGAATGGGATGCTCCGTTCCCGCTTATATGTCTCAAACAGCTGTTTACAGGCATGAAACCCTTTCAGCGTCACACTTTTTTTTGTCTTCTCCACAACCGGAAGATGATGGATATCCTGTTCACAGCGGCCTTTATACTCTGCAATAAACTGCACTGTTTCAAGATCGTCGGCGCGTTCCTCTGAGATCTCCTGACTTTTGCGCACCATCATGCCGGTCAGCACATAACCGGCCCCCTGGTCAAGTTTCCACTCCACCAGGATAAACGTTGGCTTTGCCGATGTAAAATAGCCGGCAAACGGACGGTCTTTCGCATTCTGGTAGCGTTTGTGTACAAACGGCGCCATAATCATCTGTACCAGAACCGATTTGCCGCCTCCGTTGCGCAGTGAGAACAGCGTGCTCTCCCCGCCCAGTGAAAACGTCTCGTCACTGATGCGTATGGCATTGTTATTATAGTTTAGATTTATC
Organism: uncultured Roseburia sp.; assembly: GCA_947088675.1. GTDB lineage: Bacteria > Bacillota > Clostridia > Lachnospirales > Lachnospiraceae > Roseburia. Next base: position 30,210 of record CAMUHN010000005.1, on the reverse strand, counting down.
AGGCGAATCGCATTGATTTTACTCATTCTGCCCTCCCGCACAGGCTTCATCCAGTACACGTTTCACACGCAGAAAATGATTCTGGTTTAACAGGTTCCAGTCCATAAAATTGTCCAGTTTCTTCGTTGTTTTTATCATTTCGTCTTCCTCGACATAATCGATCAGTCCCTGCTTTTGCAGGAAATTTAAAATATGGTGCAAAAATCCTTCTTTTGTCGTCTTCGCACGCGATCCTTTTTCGTCGGAGCGAAGCGCCTCATACGCCTGTGCCATATCGGACCATGCAATCCCGGCCGCTTCCTCCTCTTCCTCTTTGAACCGCTCTCTTCCCTCCTTTAAACGGGCGGAAATGCAGTTCTGCAGCTCGCCCACACGCATATAATCCCGTATCCTGCTGGTTGCGCCCTGTCCGTCAAAAAATTCCACCAGTATGGTCAGGATTACAAACTGCGACAGATAATAATCCCGCTCTGTCCCGTTTGATTTGCATAATAGCTGTTTGAGCTGCGCTTTGGAAAAACCAAGAAATGTATTGTCTTCCTCCGGAATCAGATAGATGACATTCCCGTAACGCTCAATCGCGCATTGTGATACTTCACCCTGTGATTTGACCAGATTCTGTATGCGCTCGTTTTCGGTGTAGGCGCGGTAAAGACGCTCCTGCGCTTCCTCCGCAAGCTCATGGTGTTCCAGAAGATAATAAAAAATCTCCTGCCCCGCCCGGATTTCTTCTATTTCATATGCCATTTCTGGTCCCTTTCTGCTTTACGCGAATCAACACATTGGAACAGCGAATACTCTTTTTGCCGCCTGTCTCATCCTCCACCTGATCAAATATTACGATCCTGCCATCTTCAATCCGATAAACTTCAACTGCAGAAATTTCCGGCTGCATTTCCTCCGAAATTGACAGCAGCATTTCGTTTAAGTGGAACGCGCCGGAAAATTCGCTGATATAATTTTTGCGCTCTTCTTTTAACGTTCGAATATCAATTTCTTTTCCCTTAATCAGTTCCACCATGATTTCTTTAAAAATCTGAACATTCGGAATCAGGACAGCCGTCTCGTCCGCCCCGATCTGCTCCTGTATCTCAATGAGCGAAATCTCCCCGTTTTCTGCAGCCACTGCCATACCAAGCAGGAAGCGCAGGCTGGATTCGTATCTTGCCAGTTTCTCAGCCTGCCTCTGTTCCTCCTCGGCCATCCATGCTTCATCGCCAAACTTCATCTGTTCCCGCTCGTCATCCTGTTCTTTCTTTCGGATCGGTTTTTGCAGTTTCAGGCATTTATTCGGATTTAAAATTTTTTCCGGCATATTGGAAAACAGCGGCCGCAAAAAAACAGCAAGTCCCCGCAGTGTGTCCGGACGTTCCAGTACTTTTTCATACAATTCATTGCGCAGCGAAAATCTGCGGATACAGGACATCTGCGAGAGCTGTTCCAGTTCTTTTGCGTATAACGATTTCAAGTCGAAATGGCTGTTTAAAATCTTCTGATGCTCGTCAAGAGTTCTGTTTAGATAATTTTCTATGACTGTCAGATTTTTAAGCGTTTCCTCTTCTTTTTGATCCAGCCTGCGCACCGAAAAATCAATCTCCTCAAGCTCCCTCTCCCTTGCCTTTACAAGCTCTCTGTAATTTTCAAATTTCTGTTTTGTATCGCCGATGGTTTCTAAATTTTCGGTGAGTACGGACTCATACTCCGCAACGGAATAACTCAGCGCATTCCTGCGGATCCGATTCATCGCTTCCTGCATCTTCTGCAGCTGGATACGCAGCAGGTTAAAGACATTTTTTATATCATCTACTGCTTTATCATAGCTTTGCTTTTCCAGGTGCATCTTAAATATCATTTCATGTATGGTCAGCTTCATGTTGTTTTCTATTTCCAATGTGGAAAGCAGCAAATTATAGCCGTCTTCTGTCAGATAATAGGAAGTACGCCGCAGTTCGGAATCCAGGTACACGACCCTGTTTGCGACATAGCTGACATGCATGATCTGATATGCGCGCTGCTCAAAGTCAAAACCGTCAAAATACATGGCCCGTCCCTCGTTAGAAAGTACAACATTGATTAAGAAATCGCCCAGTGCACGACAGTCCTCATAACTCATGTTTTTTTCAAAATAACGCATGTTCAAATTGTCAAGATATGCGCCGATATCATCCATCGTACAGTTTTCTTCTTTGAGCGACTGTTCCATCAGATAGAGCAGCACCGCGAAAATAACATTCATCTGCTCATCCGCTTTCAGAAAACCGTACTGTTTCCAGATCACTTTCTGACTGCTGTTTGAAATAAGCAGTACATAACGTCCGACATGCTTCATCCGCTTCGGAAACTGGTTTAGAAAATCATACTGCATTGTCTTCTCCCATAAAATCTGTATAACTTAAAATCTCCTGCGGCACATATTTTCCCGTCGCAAGGATCTTTTGCATTTCCTCCTGATCCTCTTTTGCAAAATACGAAAAAAAACGGCCGGAAAGACTGCGGTTCTGACCGTCGCTTGTATCCGGCAGATTTACATACCCGTACCGCCCGGCTTTCGTGATCATATTGCGGTAGGCCTCTACAAACGGCACAATCCGGCACATGAGGTCAAACGCTTTGGCAAGATGCTCATAAATCCCAATTCCCTCATAATCCAGATCGCCGAAATATAAAATCCGGTTCCCCGGCGCATTGATATGCGGCTCAACGCTAAAGCTAAAATCCTCAAAAGAACGATAGATCCCCTTTCCGGCCCCATAAATTAACGACGCGATTTTTTCGCCGAATACATGATTTGCCCCGTCCATTAAGCTTTTTCTCATGCTGTAAAATGTATCCTTGTTTTCTAAGATAAGAACCGTCTGCGGCGTCCCCTTATCGGCGGAATAACAGGCAAGCGGTTCCGTCGTATGGTAGACATGAAGCTGTTCCAACGTCACGCCGCAGTGGGACAGTATTTTTTTGCCCTGCTCGCGCTGTAAAAATTTCTCCCGTCCAAAAATCTGAAAACTCCGCTCATTTACGGAAGCGGGTTCGCATGTATCGTCTTTCGTATCCAGAAAATACTGATTTAAAAGTTTTACCCATTTTTCCTCCCGCAGATACACTTTGGGATGCTTTAAGTAATAATCCGTACAGATCGTCGGAACCATCGCAAATTTAAGCTCCTCCGTCTGCCGGCTGTAATCAGGCGCCGGCTCAGTTATCCAATAGCTGGTGTGAAGCGCCGGCGTTTTGCCATTGAGCGGAGAGTTCTTCACCGGCTTTAATTCCCGCATTTCAATCCGGCTTAAAATATAGCGGTATTGATCGGCATAAGCTTCTTTTTTGCTTTCTTTCTGCAGCTGTTCCAGTGAGATGCGTTTCATTTGAGAACCTCCACGCTGTATTTACAAAATATTCCATTTTATTATAGCACTTTTTTCTTAAAAAGAATACTGTAATTTCCGAAATCATGGCCTCTTCATTCCTGTTCCCATTCCCTTGCCTTGTCAAAAAAAGTGCTTTTCGGCATTCCGCAGGCTTTTGCCGCCTGTCGAAGCGTTATTTTTTTCTCCTGCCATTTTTGAAATACCTCCTGAAAATTATCCGGCATCCTGACCTCGGGCCGTCCAAACTGAACGCCCCTGGCTTTTGCCGCAGCTATACCCTCCGCCTGTCTCTGCCTGATATTCATACGTTCATTTTCGGCCGCATAACTTAACAGTGCAAGCACAATATCACTGATGAGCGTTCCGATCAGATTTTTCTCCTGCCTTGTATCGAGAATCGGCATATCAATCACAACAAGATCGGCCCCTTTTTCTTTTGTAATGATTCTCCACTGTTCATTCAGATCCCTGTAATTCCTTCCCAGACGGTCAATCGACTTTACAAACAACACGGAATTTTTGTCCAGCTTCTTCAGCATTTTCTTATACTGCGGCCTGTCAAAATCTTTTCCGGACTGCCTGTCCATATAAATCCGCTGCGGCGGCACTCCCATCTGCCGCAGTGCAATTCGCTGCCTGTCCTCATTCTGTTCCCTTGTAGATACCCTGATGTACCCGTAAATTTTTTGTTTTTCCACCGCTGCCCTCCATTTCCGGCTTTATTGTTTCATTCCCCAATATAATAGCAGGGTCAAAAGGTCATGACCATCCTGCCTGCATGAACGTACAAAGCGCCGGAAATCGGTAAGTATAACAGCTCCTCCTTAAAAATATCGCCGCTTGCGAAAACATCAGTCCCAAAATCGCTGATTGCCGGCCGCGAAGAATCATGTTATAATGCCTGTCAGAAATAACAGTAAAATACGTCTGATACGAATCATGGGAGGAGATCAAAAAAATGAACGAGCGCTTACAAAGACAGCTGGATTTCGCTCTGGAGATAGACAAAGAAAAAAATATATTCCGCCAGACGCACCTGTCCGGCCATGGGAGAAATGAAAACGACGCAGAACATGCATGGCATATGGCTGTCATGGCTTATCTGCTGCGCGAATATTCCAACGAAGAGATTGACATTGCAAAAGTCATGCTCATGTGCTTAATCCACGACATTGTAGAAATCGAAGCCGGGGACACATACGCCTATGACGAGCAAAACAAAAAGACTCAAAAAGCCAGGGAGGACGCCGCAAAAGAAAAAATATATTCCATACTGCCCGACGACCAGAAACGTGAGCTGATCGAACTGTTTGATGAATTTGAAGCATGCCGGACTGCGGAGGCAAAATTCGCACACGCGATGGATAATCTGCAGCCGCTTTTGCTGAACAACAGCAACAACGGCAGCGACTGGCAGGAGCATCAGGTAACATCCAGCCAGGTCTATGAACGTCAGAAAAAAACAAAAACAGGTTCCGAACAATTATTTCAGGTAACAGACGATATCATCCAGAATAATATCAAAAAAGGCAGCCTGCTTCCATAAAAACGTTTACAGCAGAAAAAGTTCATTTCACATCATAATTCTTGATACTTTTTTATCGTGTGCCGAAACATTTTTCGTAAAACAAAAAACATGCACACAGAAAGGAGAATCGCGTTATGATGACAATCGGCAACATAAGCAAAGCGGGCGCCGCTATGCCTGCGGCCGGCAGCGGATTTTGCGGACAAAGTGATTCCGTCGGCAAAAATATTGAAAACCAGATTGCGAACGCACAGAAAAAACTGCAGGAACTCGCTTCAGACAGTAAACTGACACCGGAAGAAAAAATGAAAAAGAGGCAGGAAATTCAACAGGAAATCACAAGTCTGACACAGCAGCTGCGGCAGCACCAGATCGAGCAGCGTAAAAAGATGCAGGAGCAAAAAACTTCCGCAGAAAAGTCAGCAGAAAATGCCCCAAAAACAAATACGGCTTCCGGCAAAAACAAAGGACTCTCTTTGTCCCCGTCAGGTTTGCAGAACGTTCTCGCCGCAGACGCTGCAAGAAAACAGGCGGACGTATCGGGCAGCTCTGCGGCGCAGCTTGAGGGAAAAAGCGCCGTACTGAAATCAGAGATCAAAACGGATGCAAGCAGAGGTTCTGACACTTCCAAAAAAGAAGCGGAACTCGCTTCCCTGCATGAACGTGCACAGGCGGCAGGCAGGTCACAGATTTCTGCTCTCGCTGACGCAAACAAAGAGATGAAAGAGGCGTCAGATGCAGAGAGGACGAAAACGCATCCTGCCGACCGCACGGAAAAAGAAGACGAAAAAAAAGAAGAGGGGAGCCTGTTGGGAAAGGCAGCTGACAAACCCCAAAAAACAGACGAGAGGAATGCGGCTGCAGCGACACAGGAAACATCCGATGATACGCAGCGCACCGCATACAGGCCTGTAGATCTTTATCTGTAAAAAAGAATGCGCTCCGCGCATTCTTCGCGACTACACTTTCCATTTGCTCTCCGAGACATCTCTTGCCCGCAGCCGCTTCTTGATAAACTCCCGGAACAGCGTATAGAGCACGGAACACAGCGGAATAAACAACAGGATTCCGATAAATCCAAACAGATTCCCGCCGACTGTCACTGCCGCCAGCACCCAGATGGAGGGAAGTCCAACCGAATTGCCGACAACATGCGGATAAATCAGGTTTTCTTCAATCTGCTGCAGTACAAAAAAGAGAATGACAAACCAAACCGCCTGCATCGGATCTACCATCACAATTAAAAAAATTCCGACTGCACAGCCGATAAACGCGCCGACAACAGGCACAAGCGCTGTGATTGCGATCACAATTCCGTTTAACATTGCGTAGGGAAGCCCGAACAGACTCATTGTCACCACAAACATGGTTCCAAGAATCACTGCCTCCAGACATTGCCCGGACAGAAAACTTGAAAAGATCTGGTTGGACAGCGACGCTACGGAAATTATTTTTTCGGTTGCTTTTTCCGGAAGTACCGCATACATCACCTGCTTCGCCTGGGATGCCAGCTTCTCTTTCTGAAAAATAACATAGACAGAAAATGTAAAACTGATCACAAACATTGTTACCCCGCTGATCACACCGGAAAAAAATCCCACGCCGGAATCCAGAAGCCCCGATGCTGCAGTCTGGACAAAACTGACAATCGAAGCAGAGACGGCCGACCAGTTGATATTTAAATCTTCGATTGCCGGCTGCAGCGCAGGCCACTGTTCGGCCAGATCCTCTACCCAGTACTGAGCCGATGAAAACGCTTTTGGGATCTGAGCGACCAGTGTGGCCGCCGTATTTCCGAGTTCCGGTATTACCACAAGAAGCGAAAGCACAAAGATTCCGATCACCGCAAGAAGCGTTAAAATGTAGGCAATCGGCCTTTTCAGTTTTTCCAGTTTTTTATTCTTCGGAAACAGAATCTTTTCAATTCTTTTCATCGGCACATTGAGTATAAATGCAATCGAACCTCCGATCAGAAAAGGCATAAGCAATGAAATCAGAAAACTGATAAAATTTAAAATTACATCAAAATGTTCCAATCCGCAATACAGCAAAATGCCGATCACAAGAATCTGAATCAGATGTTTTTTTGTCTGTTTTGATATCTCCATAGGCGCCTCCTTTTTTTCCATTATATCGGTCGGACATAAGAAATGCAAGCCATAAAAAATCAGAACTAATGTTCGCAAAATACTTGTCTTTTTTTCTTTTGTATGATACACTTCATATATTAAGATCAGAGAGCAGTAAATAGAACAAAGCAAAAACACAACAATCATCAGACATTTAAGGAGATTTCATATGATCCGACTGCGCAATAAAATATCCGCCGCCATTTTACTGCTGTTTGCAGCCATAACACTCGGCAGCTGCCGGAATGCGCAGACTGCGCCGTCCGGCAGCACGGACTTAATGCTATCCGAAAATGATACAGCGCAATCCGATTCGGAAAGCATGGCACAAAACGACTCTTCCGACGCATCCGCTGCCCCACACAATTCCAATAGCAGGACGCAGGATGGCTCTTCTTCCCCATCCCGCGTTCAGCACGATCCTGACATCACGGATCCGTCCGGTTCTTCCGTCATGCCAGACGATCAGAGTCCTTTGGAACAGTCCGGCGCTCAGCCCTGCGCTCCATCCATATCCGGACGCCTGCATGTAGAAAATGCAAAACTCTGCGGAGAAGACGGCCGTCCGGTGCAGCTTAAGGGCATCAGTACGCACGGACTGGCCTGGTTCCCGGAATTCGTAAACGAAGCATGTTTTGCACAGCTTCACAGCGAATGGGGTATGAATGTAATACGCCTCGCCCTGTACACGGCCGAATACGGCGGCTTCTGTAACGGCGGGGACCAGGAATCTCTGAAAAAACTGATTCGCGACGGCGTATCCTATGCACAGTCACAGGACATGTATGCCGTGATCGACTGGCATATCCTCTCGGATGCCAACCCGAATCAATATCTGAATGAGGCGAAAATGTTTTTTGGAGAAATGTCGAAAGAATTTGCTGCCTCAGACCATGTGATCTACGAAATCTGCAATGAACCAAACAGCGGAACAAGCTGGGACGAAATCAAAAATTATGCAGATGAAATCATCCCTGTCATACGCGCAAACAGTCCTGACGCCGTTATCATCACAGGCACACCGAACTGGTCGCAAAACGTTGACGAAGCGGCACAGAATCCGATCACCGGTTATGATAACCTGATGTACGCCTTTCATTTTTACGCGGCGTCTCACAAAGACGACATGCGAACAAAACTCGAATCTGCAATAAATGCCGGTCTCCCTGTCATTGTTACGGAATATGGTATCTGCGACGCAGGCGGCAACGGAGCGGTCGACCTCAAAGAAGCCGACGCATGGATCTCGTTTCTGGACCGGTACGGGGTAAGCTACATCGCATGGAACCTGTCAAACAAAGACGAAACCTCGGCCGTATTCAAAAGCAGCTGTAAAAAAACAAGCGGTTTTACTTCCGACGATCTGAGCATTTTCGGGGAATGGCTTTACCAGACAATAACAGAATGAAAAAAGGAGCTTCCTTTCTATGAATAAAATCAATCGCGGCGATATGCTCGAACTGACAAGACGCATGACCTTAAAACGCAACTGCTTTCATCGAATCGCAGGGGCATATCTGGATCGGGACGGAGGGATAGACGGAACTTTTAACCGGCATTTTCTGAAGCTGTCTGACAAAGACAGACAGCAGTATCTTGAAATTGCAAAAACAATTCCTTTTTCCGAAACAAACGCAAATCTCAAAGAACATTTTTTCAGCAAAGAAGAGCAGAAACCGGGCGGCGTCTGGCAGATGCTCTCGGCGATCAAAGAGAGCGAACTGAAAAATGACGCCTTGCTGGACATATTTTATGAACTGTTTGCCGAAAAATACACAGCGGACAGCGATTATGCGATTTATCTTTTTTATGGCAGCTACGACATACCGCTAAAATCCAGCGACGGGGAAAGCCTGTGGGACTCGGAAGAAGTATATCGCTTTCTGATCTGCGCAGTCTGTCCGGTAAGCAAAAATTACGAACCGGACAGCCCGCAGTATGGGTTTCTTTTCCCCGCGCTCAAAGACAGAAGCAGCGACTCCGACAGAGCCAATATTTTCTGGGCAGACCCTGCAAATGAACGGACGCTGTTATTTTAAAACGCCTTGCATTTTACAACGTCTCTATCCGGTCACAGTAAATTTTTCATACTGGCGGTCCGGCCCGCCGCAGACCGGGCAGCGCTCTTTCTTCTCTTCCTCCGACATAACATGTCCGCAGATCGGACATACATAAAACGTCTCTTTCTCAAATGCTTCCGGCTCCGATACCTGTTTTAACAGTTTCTCATGTTCCTTTTCCGCTCGTGCCGCCGCTGCGTATGCCTGCGCAGCGAGAGGATATTCATTTGCAGCAGCATATTCTCTGACCATTTTGTAAAGATATTCATGCTCAAACCGTTCCCCCGGAATAAATGTCTGAACCGACTTCAGAAAGGGGTCCGGACAATCCGCGATCGAATAAAAATTTCTCGCGTGATAATATTCCGATGCTGCAAGCGCGCGAAAAAGATTCGATACCCGATCCAGCCCCCGGCGTTTCGCGCGATCTGCAAACATCATATATTGAAAATGTGCCGCAAGCTCCCCTGACACCGCCTCTTTCAGTTTCTGCTCCAACACCGCGTCGTTTCGTTCACGCCCGTAACACTCCTCGGGAAGATCCTTAATCTGATAATTTAACTTTTTATTTTCCACATAAAAGCGGACAATGTGGTGCTCCACATCGCAGGCGCGAATCTCTCTGGAAACATCCTCAATCATCGCGCCTCCCCCTCCGGTACAGATCAGCGTAATGCCATCCACTTCATCAACAAAACGCGAATGCACATGGCCGCAGAGAAGATATTTTACTTTCTCTTTCCACGGATCATAGGCTTCTTTCAACCGCGAAAATTCCTCTTCGGAAACACAGTTTAAGATAAAATGATTCGGAACAGGAATATGAAATGCAATGATTACCTGATTCACCTCATCCATTTCGAGTATCCCGCGCAGAAGAGAAAGACCCTCCTGCTCAAATGTGCGGGCCGCATTGTCCAGCACAACAACGGCAAAATCATCTGTCAGAATCGCATAGTTTTTCCGTCCGAAATATTCGCAATAAGCTCCCGTATCATGATTGCCGCGCAGCGCATACACCGCATTCCCTGCAAGCGACTCTGTCATCTTTGCTATCGCACTGTAATAACTGCCCGTTCCGGTCGGCACCAGATCGCCGACAATCAGCGTAATATCATCTCTGCCGCTCTCTTCCAGCGCTCCCGCATAGATTTTCATATTGTAAGTGCCAAGACCCTCGCACCCTGGATCACCGATCACACCGATTGAACGTATCCCCTCCAGCCGAACCACCGGCTCTGTTACTTTTACTATCTTCTTATTTTCCATCCTGGTATCCCCTCCCGTCATGCCGTTACCCGGCTGTATCTCCAGTATAACGATTCCCGGCAGGAGCCGCAAGCAGAAATATTTTCTGTCGATTCTGGTGTTTGACGTATAAAAATTGATATAGTATAATAAATTTGTGCATACGGCAGGAAATAACTGCCAAAACTAAAATACAGGAGGAGCAAAAATATGCCGATCAGTTTAAAAAAAGGACAAAAAGTAAGCCTTACCAAAGATAACCCTGGACTGACACGAGTTGTTGTCGGATTGGGCTGGGATGTAAACCAGTTTGATACCGGCGGCGATTTCGATCTGGACGCCGCCGCATTTCTGCTGACAAACTCCGGCAGAGTCGGAAAATCAGAAGACTTTGTCTATTATGGAAATCTCTCCCATCCGTCAGGAGCCGTTATGCATCAGGGCGATAACCTTACCGGCGTCGGCGACGGCGATGATGAACAGATTGTCATCGACCTGTCAAAAATGCCTCCCGAAATTGAAAAGGTTGCATTTACCGTAACCATCTATGAAGCCGAAACACGCCGCCAGAACTTTGGCCAGGTCAACAATGCGTTTATCCGCATTTACAATGATGTAAACGGAGAAGAACTGCTGCGCTATGATCTGGGCGAGGATTTCTCCATTGAAACGGCAGCAGTATTCGGCGAACTGTATAAAAACGGAAACGAATGGAAATTTAACGCGATCGGCAGCGGATATCAGGGGGGACTGGCCGCATTGTGCGCAAACTTCGGCGTAGATGTAGAGTAGGAGGAAAGCTTCAATGGCAATTAATCTGCAAAAGGGACAAAAAGTTAGTCTGAAAAAAACACAGGCTGCCGGTTTAGGTGAAATTCTGGTCAACTTAAACTGGAACTCACAGCCGGTAAAAAAAGGCTTTTTTAAAAGTTTACTCGGCGGGGGCGGCGGCATTGATCTGGACCTCGGCTGCCTGTTTGAATTAAAAGACGGCAGAAAAGGCGCTGTACAGGCGCTGGGCAACAGCTTCGGTTCTTATGACCACGCGCCGTTTATGATGCTTGACGGCGATGACCGCACAGGCGCCGCTGCAAACGGAGAAAATTTAAGAATTAACGGCAACCAGATTTCCCAGATCAAACGCGTTCTTGTGTATACCTTTATCTATGAAGGAATCGCAAACTGGCAGCAGGCAGACGCAACTGTTACCATCAAATATCCGGGCGCAGAAGATCTGATCGTAAAAATGGACAGCTTTAATTCAACGGAAAAAATGTGCGGACTTGCACTTTTGGAAAATGTAAACGACGAAACTTTCAGCGTAGAAAAAATCGTCCAGTTTTACTCCGGACACGTCGCCCTGGATCAGGCATTCGGCTGGGGAATGAAATGGTCTCCCGGACGTAAATAACGCCGCTGTAATCAAATATTTCCGGCTTGAAAATGCCCATAAGTGTCACACCTTATGGGCATTTTTTTATCTTAGGCACGAAGAATGCGCAGAGCGCATTCTTTTTTATTGTCGTTTTACGCAGTTTGGTTCTGACAATTTTTAATTAAATACTTGACATATATATCGTTTGGCGATATATTTGTTTTACGATACATCGTTTAACGATATATTGTCTCGCGACATATAAAAACCGATCGCTCCGGACACTTCGACCGAAAAAAGAAAGGGGACCTGGCATGTACGAAAAGGATTTGCCGCTGACAGAAGCGTTTTTCTATATCCTGCTCACTCTGCGCGCTCCCAATCATGGATACGGCATCATTCAGGAGATAGAACGCATGACGAACGGACGTGTTACACTGGGCGCCGGTACACTCTATGGCGCGCTCTCGACCATGCAAAAGCGCGGATGGATCAAGCTTTATCACATCGACACCGAATCGCGCAGAAAAAAAGAATACGTAATTACAGCGACCGGAAAAGAAATATTTGAATCAGAACGCAGGCGTCTGGCTGAATTGCTGGAGAACGCAAAACGAATGGAGGAATAAAAGATGATCAGATTCCGTATCTATTATGACAACGACGCAGCGGCCAACTGGCTGAATGAGATGGCAAAAGACGGATGGAACATGACCGGTTTTTTTGCCGGAATCTTTCTGTTTGAAAAATGCGGCAAGGGAGCCTGGCAGTACCAGGTTGATTTTCGAACCGGATTTGGCAGAAAAGCGGACGATTACCGGCTGTTTATGGAAGATGCCGGTATTGAAGTGATTCAAAACTGGGGATTTTGGACGTTCCTGCGAAAACCGGCTTCTGAGAAACCGTTTCAATTGTATACGGACATTGACTCCTGCCTTACACACTACAAAAAAATACTGGTTATGTTTAAAATCATTACCGCGCTTGAAGTGCTTGGCCTGACCGTGGAACTTCTGGCCGCACTGATGGGCAATCGTCCGGCAATCGCATTCGCTTTCGTGCTGGGAGCTATCTCACTTATTCTGGTAAATCAGGTAATCCGCGTCAAGAGGATTATAAATAAACTGAAAGAGCAGCGAGACGGCTTTCAGCCGGGCTATGACAGCCGCAGGTTCTCCCTTTGCTTTTCAGCGGGCATGTTCCTCAATGCCATTGTATTGCTTTCACGGGATTATATTGCCAGACCGATTCGCCATGTCATACAGATCGCAGCTCTCATTCTGATGGTGTTCGGCCTGTTTATCACTTTCAGAAACAAAAATGAATAGCATATTTCCCGTACAATTACACAAAATACCTCCATAAATATCCCGGCAGACGCAACTGTCGGATTCAGGAGGAAACCATGACAAACCGATTAAAAACCCAGACCAGCCCTTATCTCTTACAACATGCCTGCCAGCCGGTAGACTGGTATCCCTGGGGAGACGAGGCATTTGAGAAAGCAAAACGCGAAATGAAACCTGTTTTTTTAAGCGTCGGATACAGCACATGCCACTGGTGTCATGTCATGGCGCATGAATGCTTTGAAAACGAAAAAATCGCCTCTGTGCTCAACCGGTATTTTGTCTCAATCAAAGTAGACCGCGAAGAGAGGCCTGACATTGACAGTGTATATATGGACGTATGCCAGGCATTTACCGGCAGCGGCGGATGGCCGATGAGCATTTTTATGACTGCGGAACAAAAACCGTTTTTCGCAGGAACTTATTTCCCGCCGGAAACCATGCACGGCAGAATGGGTTTCTATCCGCTTCTGCTCACAATCGCGGCAAAATGGGAGACGGAGCGCGACAAACTTTTGGATTCGGCCGACTATCTGATCTCCTGCCTGCATCAGTCCGATCAGACTGAAAACCAGACTATTTCAGATCAGCTTCCCGAGCTTGCCGCCAGACAGTTTTACGATCAATTCGACTCCGTCTGCGGCGGTTTCGGCCCGGCGCCAAAATTCCCTCTGCCGCATAACCTGCTCTTTCTCATGCTGTTCGCACTGCAGAACAACTGCAAAAAAGCCGCAGACCAGGCTCTGTTTACGTTAGAACGTATGCGCCGGGGCGGTATCTGCGATCAGATTGGCCATGGCTTTTCCCGCTATTCGACTGACCGATATTTTCTGGTACCTCACTTTGAGAAAATGCTCTATGACAATGCGCTGCTAATTATCGCCTATGCCGCCGCTTACTGTCTGTCAGGCAAAAAAATGTTTCTGGATACGGCACGTGAAACCACAGAATATGTATGCCGTGAACTGGGCGATCGTGCGGGAGGGTTCTACTCCGCCCAGGATGCGGACAGCGAGGGAGAAGAGGGCAAATTTTATGTCTTCCGCAGGCAGGAAATTACTGACGTTTTGGGCGAAGAGCGCGCAGCTGCATTTCTTTCCCACTTTGGAATGACCGAAAAAGGCAATTTCGAAGGGAAAAATATTCCCAACCTTTTAAACGGAAATGAAATAGACGACGCCTTTCGCGAGGAAAAGAAACTGCTCTATGCTTACCGAAAAAAACGCGCCACGCTCCACCTCGACGATAAGATACTGACTTCATGGAACTCCTTTATGATATGCGCCCTTTGCATTCTTTATCGCGTGATAGGCGAAAAACAATACTTCCAACGCGCACGGCGGACACAGCAATTGATTGAATCTGACCTTACCGAACGCACACAGCTGTATGTCGGATGCAGGGCCGGCGTAAAAACAACAAAAGGTTTTCTCGACGACTACGCCTGTTATACGGCAGCGCTGCTCTGTCTGTATGAGTCGGGCGGAACTGTCGGGGACCTGAACCGTGCGGAAGAAATACTGCATGAAAGCGAGATACAGTTTGCGGACGAAGCCGGCGGTTACTTTCTATACGGCGCAAAAAACGGGACTCTGATTACGCGTCCGAAAGAAACATTCGACGGGGCGCTGCCCAGTGGAAATTCGATGATGGCCTATTGTCTGGTACGTCTCTCTCAGCTTGTTCCGGACGCCGGCCGATGCGGGAACTACCGCCGCAAAGCGAAACGTCAGCTTGCTTTCCTCTCTTCACAGGCTGCAGAACATCCGACCGGACATGGCATGTTTCTGACTGCGCTGCAGTATTACCTCTCGCCGCCGAAAAAAATTACTGTCGTACCGACAAAAACAGATACCAGGGAAAAAATATTGTCCGCGCTTCCTCTCTATGCAGACATTCAGATTCTGACAGAGGAAACCGGACAATATCAGTTAAAAAACAACAGAACAACCTATTATATCTGTGAAAATAATACCTGTCATCTGCCGACGAACGACCCGCCCGGCAGAGCAGCTAATCAGACATCCGCATTCTGGAAGTGAATCTGCTCCTCCTTAATCAGCGGATACCGGATCAGGCAGCTTCCGTCAAGATTTTCCCGGTGCATATCCACCGCGGTAATCTGATGATTATCGTAGGAAGTATAATAATAAATTCCCTTGCAGGTATTGCAGCACGATGTATAAATTGTGACCTCATACTTTCCGCCTCCAAGGTCACAGCACCCCCGCTGCTGCTCCACCGAATTTAAAATATGAAAAAACTGACTGACGCTCTCCTTTTCGCCGTTTCCCGATACGGAATTCATGTTGACAAACGACGCCCTTACAAATCTCGACTGTGACGACAAATCGCCCGGCAGGCCTATCCCACCGAGCCCGCGGCTGTAATTGTCAAGCGTAAGGCCCGGCGCAAATCTGTGCTCAGGCAGTCCGGCCGAAATTCCCATATAGTTATTCAGGGAAAAGAGCTGCATGTCAAACGGAGGATTGTTCGTGAGCACACCAGTCGGATTTTCATACAATTTCATCCCCCCGCTAAGCGGTTCGGCTGTAATCGTCCTTTTCCCGTCCGAAATGATCCAATGCAGCTGTGCTGCGGGCAGATTCTCATGAAAACATATCTTCCATAAATTCAGTTTTCCAAGCAGCCGCTCCGCCTCCTCCACCGTGGCGCACTGACCAAGGATCCATGGAATCAGCTCAAACTGTGCGATATTATCTCTCCCATGTTTCTTTTCATGATAAACGGCATTTCCGACAAAATTCAGTCCCGCTATGCCAAGGCCTTTCTCGTTTACAGCGTCATAATATAACGGGTAATCCTCCGTCACATAAGACATGCCGATCATTGCATAATGCGTCTTCATCGTCCCCATCCCGATAAAACGAAACGAATAATTGCGCGGAGTCACTACAACTTCATCTCCATAAGAGAAATCGTTATCCAGCGTGCGTCCAAAATACGTATCTTTTGTCGTATAAACTGCAGCGGTACACATAGCCATCCTCCTTTTGCGGGGATCCCCCATTTCGCGGCTCTGCTGCAGCCAAAATCTGTGTGGAGAATCCCCGTTCTGTATCGTATATTATATCATATTCCTGCCGTTTTATCCCTGAAACCTGATCTGTACACTTTTCATCATTTACGCATATCTCTCACAACTTCATCCGGAATCTCAAATTCAACGCATCCCATATACATCGGCGCAACATCTCCTTCATTAAAACAGATTACGATATTATCTTTTTCATTCAGGTAAAAAGAGGTCTCATCCGTAATCGTTTTAAAATTCCATTCGGGCACATCTTTGTTGTCCAGCCAGTAAGTCTGATTTTCGTCCGCATCCATACGCGCTTTCATCTGTTTTTTAATTTCCCCGCTGATCGCCGAAATATAATCGGAATCATCCGCAAACAGATCCGCAAGTGCAATACGTTCCCCGGTTGTAAGGTCGATGGTATAATAATAGTCCCACTCTGCGCCGCTGCCCGACGCCTGATAGCAGATCAGCTTCAGTGTAAAATAATTTTCCCCCGTACTTAAAACCTCGGATGTTACCATAACATCCTGATACCCTTCCTGATCTTTTGCATTTTCTTCAAACTCGGCCACAATGCGGTCCGTGATCTCCCTGATTTCCTGATTGATCTCCTCCGTCGTCTTTTTCAACGGCGAAGGCTGCTCTGTCTCTGTGTCCGCGGCTGCATCCTCCGGTTTCAGCTCCGGCACTCTGATATCGGCGCTGTGCCGTTCATCCTCATACTGATAGTCACGGAACGTCACAACTTTTACAATTCCTCCTACAATCGGAAGATTACTCATCGCATACGCAATATCCTGTGACGTATTAGGCAGTAACACAAATACTGCCGCTGCGGCTGCCGATGCAATCAATGCTTTTCTGACTGCTGTCTTTCTGTTTACCCGTTTCTCGTTTTTTGCATCCTGTATTCTTTTTTTCATAAGATCCACCTGCTCTTTCGACATATTTTTCTGTTCATACTCCTGTTTTAACTCTGATAAACGTTCTTTGTCCTTATTCATGCACACCATCCTCTCTGCAGACCGACTGTAATTTGTATTTGTGCGAACCTGTTTCGCGAAGAACTTCTTCTCACACTATTCCCACTGCCATGCATCGGATAACTCCAGCTTCAGTTTCTTTAACCCGCGATAGAGACGGCTTTTGACCGTATTGACATTTTCCTCCAGGACCTCCGCAATCTCCTCAAATTTAAGATCCTCAAAATATTTCAGTTCAATGACGGCCTTATCTTCAGGAGTCAGCGAATTGAGGGCATTCTTTAGATCCACGTTCTCATACGTATCCTCTCTCGCAGGTTCTGCACCCATCTCTTCCAGTGGAATATTTCCCCTCTCCTCTTTCAGAAAACGAAAGATTTCGTTTAACATAATGCGGTAGACCCAGGTCGCGGCATAAGACTTCTGCTTTAGAGAGGCGCTGTTTAAGATTGCTCTGTAAGCGCCGTTTTGCACAATATCTGCCGCATCCGCTTCATTATGTACATAACTGTACGCAAGCCGGTAATAACTGTTATAATTATTCAGCAGAATCTGTTCAATCAGGTGTTCATTTTTTTCTTTTCCCGGGAAAAACATGATTTGCCACACCTCCTTTTGCGAAACAGCTGCAATGAAACTGTAACTGTTCCGTTCCTTTGTTGTTTTCTATTGATTAGACCCATTATAAGCGCAAATAGTTTCATCCGTTCTAAACTTTTTTTATTTTTTTCAAAATAGGGGAGACTTTTTTACAGGTATATACATCTAATCTATGTAAACAGCAGAGAACATATTTTACCGCGTCTCTGTTGCTATCAAACTTTGCCCGGCCGGCAGAAAGGACTATATGAAAAAAGAGCAGCTTGGAAACTTGATCCTGGCATCCGAAGACACAATGTATCATATCGCAAAAACACTGCTGTACCGCGACGAGGACTGTGCGGATGCCATTCAGGAGGCAATCGTTAAGGCATTTACAAACATACATACATTGAAACAGGACTCGTATGCCAAAACATGGCTGATCCGCATTTTGATCAATGAATGTTATGCGATGATGCGAAAAGGAAAACGTGTCATATCTCTGGAAGACTATAAAAACGAAGAGGCGGCCACAGAAGCGGACTACTCTGATCTGTATGAAGCAGTGAGCGCCCTGCCGGAACATATCCGCATCTGTGTCGCTCTCTATTATCTGGAGGGATACAGTGTCAAAGAAACGGCAGCGCTCCTCTCCGTCACCGAGAGCGCAGTAAAAAACCGCCTTGCACGCGCTAGAACGCTGCTGCGCGGCGAGCTGGAGCAGGGCACCTGCTGATTTCAAAAGCACTTTGTGTCTATGCGCTGCCTGATACAAAGTTTCCCGTGCACAAAAGCAGCGCAGAAATGAGGATGATTATGAATTTGGATAACTTAAAGTATGAATTTCCGCGGATGCCGGAAGATATGAAGAGGATGGTGGAACAAGAGGTGAAAAAACAAATCGAAACAAAGCAGTCTCGAATTGCAAAAAAACATAAAACTTTTAAAAGAACGCTCGTCGCGTCGGCAGCAGCCGTTATGCTGCTTGGAACAACAACCTGGGCCGGGATACGCGCCTACCGTCTGTATCAGGAGCATACCGGCGCTCACGGCGTTGCAGTTAAAATTTCAGAAAACAATACGGGGACAGATGCCGTATCAGCTGACCCGCAAAACCATGAACCGTCCGAAATTCCAAATGTAAAAATGACGTTAAGCTATCTGCCGGAAGGAATGGTTGCGACAGACGAAGGTAAATACAGCTATGAGGAAACACTGTATCAGGGCGGCGTTTCCATTGCATTTTACCGGATGGACACAGGGGACGATACGTTTTCACTGAAACATGATGATGTGCTCGCGAGTGAAAATATTACGGTCAACGGGCACGACGGCGTCTATCTGGAATATCCGCACCTCTACAAAGATGAGATCACATTCAACCAGAGAATATATGTCGCCTATCCCGATGTACATTACGTGATGGAAATGTATGCCGCATCGGACGTAACAAAAGCAGAGGCACTTAAGATTGCAGAGGGAATTACGCTGACGCCGACCGAAGAGACAGAAAACATTGTCCGTGCATGGGATTGGAGTTCTCATCTGGCATCCATGGAGCAGCAGGAAGAATCCGCAGAAGCAGACTTAAGCGACGCCGTTGCTTCCAGAGAAGAAATGAAGCATACGCATGCCATCGGCGAAACTTTCACATCAAACAATCCTGATACAAAAGATCTGACTCTTCGTGTAGCTGACGTACAGATTTCTGACAATATCAGTCTGCTGGATCTGTCCGTGGCCGATCATTCGCTGAAAGAGGAAGCGGATGAGAACAACAGACTGCGCCCGGCCGACATTCTGTATATCAAAAAAGGGGATAACGACACCTTAAGCGAGGTAATTAAGAGCAGACAGGTTGCTCAAAAACTTGTCTATGTTACGGTGGAATACACAAATACAGGCGATCAGGAACTTACCGATGTACTGTTTTTCGGTACCCTGGCACGCATTTACGAAGACGGCGACAATTTTTACACCCGAACCGCCATGCAGTATGAAACGCCCACTGATCATGACCCGTGGGATACCGCGTTAAACAAAGGACTCTCCTCCTTATGGGAAATGCAGTATTATGATATCTTTGGCGGGGAACGCCACAACAACTATATCGAGTATCTTGCGCCGGATGAAACAGCCACAGTGCATATGGGCTGGATTGTTACCGAAGAAGAACTGGGTCAGCTGTATCTGAATCTTGACACTTACGGCGGCTCTGATTTTTCCGATACCTCCCTGGATCTTGGGTATGTCGACCTTCGCCAGACAAACTGATTACATTTTAACGATAAAAAATACTTGACCTGTCGTAGTAATTATGATATAACTACTTCATCAGACGTAATACTTCTGATGGAGTAGTTTTTATTTTTTCACAGAAAGCCGGGGTGATCCGTTGATTGGCAGCGATGTCATGCGTGGGTATAACGATCTTATGATTTTATCTCTGTTGGCACAGGAAGATTCTTACGGATATGAAATCTCCAAAAAAATCAGAAAAAAATCGGACGATACCTACATAATGAAAGAAACCACCCTGTATTCTGCGTTTACGCGACTGGAAAAAACAGGATGTATCGAGTCCTATTCCGGAACAGAGACAAACGGAAAACAACGCACCTATTACAGGATTACAGATGCGGGACGCGCGCTGTTTCAGCAAAAATGCGGGGAATGGAGTCTGGTAAAAACAGTTGTTGACAAATTTATTCACAGTGTATAATAAGGGGGTTAATTATGGAAGTCATCACATCCTATCTGGAAAATTTATTCCTGAACCTGCCGCGCACACCTGAGGTACTGCGGGCAAAGGAAGAACTGGCACACATGATGGAAGATAAGTACAATGAGCTGATTGCAGAAAATAAAAAGCCAAATGAAGCGATCGGTATCGTAATTTCCGAATTTGGCGATCTGGAGGAACTTGCGGACGAACTGGGAATTGGGGCAATCTATGGCGGCCCGAAACAGGCTGCGCCTTTTTCTGTCGACGAGACAAAGGAAAACAACAGACGGGTTGTCAACTTAAATACGGCAGAGAAATATCTCTCTTACACACGCTCTGTCTCGAAATGGATTGCCGCAGGCGTTATGCTCTGTATTTGCAGCCCCGTCTTCCTTCTGATCTGCGCGGGAATTGACGGACAGTTCAAGCGTTTAAGTGATTTTACGATTATCGCCGCAGGCGTTGTTCCGCTTCTGCTTATGATTGCAGTTGCAGTATTTCTTTTTATTTATTTCGGTTCAAAGCTGGAACAATTTGAATTTTTGAAAAAAGAACCTTTTGTTCTCACACCTGACGCAGAACATAAAATACAGCAGACGGAAACTGAGATACGCCCAAAATCCATAACAGGCATTGCAGCCGGCGTCGTACTCTGTATTATTTCCGTCATACCAACTCTGATTGCATCCGGCAGCTCCTGGGGCAACGCTTACGCTGTTTTCTCCGTCGTTTATCTGCTCTTACTGATCAGCATTGCCGTCGCGTGCTTTATTATCTGCGGAATGCCGCTTGAATGCATAAAAATACTGCTCCAAAAGGAAGAATATGAGGCATCGAGAAAAAAGGGCCGCAAAATCATCGACTCTGTCGCCGGGATCTATTGGCTTCTTGTCACTGCCGTCTATCTCTTCTGGAGTTTCACCTCCACAAACTGGGAACATACCTGGATCATCTGGCCAATTGCCGGCGTTGTATTCGGAGCAATCGCCGTACTTTGTCAGGCAATCGAAAAATGGAGATCCGTCGAGTAGGCCTGCGCGCAAAAAAACGAGGGACAGTCTCGTCACCGAAACCGACCCTCATTTTTTTTACGAATAAATTCATTCATCTGCTCCGCCGTGACCATATCTATCACAACACCGAAAAACACAACGATCAGATAAACCATCGCAACAATCAGGAAAAAAACAACCCCCTCCCATAAAAAAACATGATACAAACCCAAATACTTTCCGGCGGCCATCAATACTGCCTCCAACAGACAAAAATGAATCCCCCATCTCTTTGCCATCTGTTTTCTGCTCAGCTCCTCTTTCGAGTAGAATACAAGCAGCGGCAGATCGCCCAACACAGATAAAAAGAATATTCTGATAAAATAATCTATCCCATACATCTCATCCCTGCAGAAAATCAGACAATAGACGACCGTTCCCAAAATAGAACCTGTATAAATTATAAAAAAATGCCGTATCATCATGCGCAGCAATGATTTCATATCGTCTCCATCCTTTCCCGAAATCTGTTTCCCCCGCAGTAAACTAACGCATCCCAAGCGCTCTCTTTAAATCCTGCACATACTGCCTTGAGACAACAACCTTTTCCCCGTTTTCCAGCGTAGCCTCAAATCTTCCGCTTAGCGCAGGTTTTACACATCGTATCTTGTCCGCATTCAGTACCACTGATTTTGACGCGCGAAAAAAAGCTGTACCGCTGCAAATTTCCTCAAATTCATACAATTTCAGCTTTGTCTCATATACTCTGTCACTACCGTAGAGAAATGATTTGCTGTCGACTGTCTCAAAGTAAAAGATATCGCAAATTGCAATACGGTAAATCTCTTTCCCGCAGGATACCGCCACATAACTCTGATGTCTTCTGATCTTACTGCACAAATCCAAAATCTCCTGATTGACCTCACGGCATCGAATAATCACCTGCTCCTCCTGCGTCGCTCCGATTTCCTCAATTGTAATTTTCAAACTGGCCTCCCATGTCTGATCACAGCTGACACCGTGTCTGTCGGCGATAAGATAAATCTAATCTATTTCTGTCATAAGCTCCAATACAGTGTCAAACCCCTTTTCCGCCGCTATCTGCACAGGCGTTTCCCCTGCATTGTTCGGGCGATTATAATCAGCTCCTTTTTTTATCAGATAACGCGCCGTACCTTCTGCATACTCGTACAGCGCATGATGCAGTACGGTATTCCCCTCGTTATCAGCCAGATGAAGATCGGCTCCTGCGCGCAGAAGCGGCTTGATCAGATCTTTATCCGGATGAAGCATGATGGCTGTCATTCCGTTGTTGTCTTTATGGTTGACATCCACGCCTCTCTCCAGAAAAACCGGAAGAAGCTCACTGTCTGTATTCAGCATAAACGGCGTTTTCCCGTCGTTTCCCGGAATATCTATATTTTTGAGCTCTTTGAGTATTGCGACTTTCTGCCCTGCCTGCAGCGGCTGCCGGTACTTCCTGTTCATAACTGCAAAATGAGCCGGCGTTTCCCCCTCCAGATTTTTCATGGTATCGTCTGCATTGGCCTGGATCAGCAGACGAACCGCGTCTGCATGGCCGTTTGCACAGGCCTCATGGAGCGCCGTTGTACCTGCCTGTGCAGGCGCATCTTCTGTCAGATTAACATCCGCCCCTTTTTCCATCATAGCTTTAAGCATACCGGTATGCCCTTCTTTTGCAGCCAGATGAATCGCAGCCTGGCCCTGATTGTTCAGCTGTTCCATGGATTCCACGGAAAAGAACCCGGCCGCTTCTTCAAAGAAAGACTCGTCTTTCGCATCGCGCCTGCGCTCTCTCGATGCAATCAGATTGACCGGCGTACGCCCGTAAACAACAGCCTCATCGAGATCCACATGCAGCTTTGCCAGCTTTTGCAGAACTTTCGTTCCGCAGCAACGGCTGATAATTTCATCTCTCATGCAGATCCGTTCCCCGCGGTAATGGATCTGCATGGTAAAATCAACGCCGGCCTCATGAAACGTATCCAGCACAGCTGCATCCGGGTCGGCAATCAGGGCATTGTGCAAAATATCCGTTACTTCTCCCAGCTCGTCGTCATCATCCAGATCTGCCTGCTCCACCAGTTTTTTCGTCAGATACAGCGCAATACTTAACGCGTCCCTGTTATCTCCGGAAACATCACAAAAGACATTGCCTGTAATCTGGCTGAGCGGAAACAGTTGGATCTCCTCCCTGTCGGCTGGCGCCGCCCCGTGATCTGTCAGCGCAAGATACATCGCCTGATCCTGCCAGGACACCGTATGTGAAACAGGCGTCACGCCCTGCCTGTTTGCCTGATCCAGCATCTGCGGACACTGCTCCATCAGTTTCATCGCCGCTGTCCTGTGATTATTCATCAGGGCCAGCAGCAGAAGCGTATTGCCGTTTTCATCCACATAATCGACTGCCGCGCCCTTTTCCAAAAATATTTCGGGCAGCTGATAGCTGTAATCCGAACTGCATTCTGTTGACACAAGACGCGCAAGCGGCGTCATTTTGTTCTCTGCTTTCTGATTGATATCACAGTTTAACAGACGGGCAATCCCGGCCCGTTGATCTGCGCTGTGTTCCCTGCAGGCAAAGGCAAGTTCCACTCCCTCAAATCTTGCATAAGCCAGAAAATGGAATGCATTCATCCCTCTTTTGTCACAGACACTGTCATCGGCTCCATGCTCCAGCAACAGCTCTGCCATAGATAAATTTCCGCAGAGACAGGTCAGCAGCAGCGGCGTAAGACCGTTTCCGTTCAGATCCGGCAGATTGACCTCTTCCTCCGTGATCGTTCCGCTACAGAGCAGCTCTTTTACCACATCATAGAAATTATGCCATACCAGAAGATGAAACAGCGTAAGGCCGATGCGGCTGACCGGAGCAAGAAGCTCTTCTTTCTCACACGCTGCGATACAGATCTTTACTTCTTCAATTGTTTTTTGCTCAAAAATCTCATACCAGTATCCGGAATTTTCATAATCGTCCTCCCACCACGGGATAAATTTTGCCTGGCTGTATTGCTGGCATGATGTTACGAGAAGATCCGTAAGTTCTTTTCTGTTCATCCTGTCCTCCATTGTACCCAATTCTTTTTCTCGTTGTCTCCTCAAACATTTTATCACGCTTTTTCAGACGGTACAATAGCCAATCCATCCGTTTCGGATCAGGCTTTATTCAGCTGTGCGAAAGTCTCTCTGACTGCAAAAAAAGCCGCTTTCGGATCGGATACTTCCGCCACCGCTTTTTCCATGGGACACAGATCCGTCTTGCTGCGATTGCTGATATGATCCGCCAGGATATCATACGAATACAATATCCCATGCGCTTTTAACACATCAACTGCGCTCTGAGCCATAACGTTCGCATATACCTCTTTTACGCCAGAAAGCACAAATAAAAAGGCCGCGGCTTTTCCGACTACTCTGTCCGCTGCGGAAAATCCGTCCAGTACAGTGCCGTCTTCCAAAAACGACAGCATAGGCGCAATCCCTCTTTTTGTATCGGCATAGACGGTTTCGCCTTTACACAAAACGCATGTATAGCCGTCCTCTCTCCGGAGCAGTTCTTTTGCTCTTTTTAAATCATGACTCATTCTTACCTCCCTCTCTGATTCGGATACCTTGCCGGAATCAGTTTCGCTTTCTCCAGCGCTGCCGTAACGGCAGGGATTAACGCAAGCTGAAGCAAAAGCCCCGGCCACGCAGTTACAAAGGAAGCGCTCACCCATGCCGCCATGGAATACTCTCCCGCCGAAAACAAAAGCGCTTTGGCAGCTCCGGAAACCACTTTCCCCAGTAAGATAGCTGTAATGAGACTGATATAAAGATCCGGCAAGAGACGCTTTGTATGTATCATTTTCATCATAATGCCTGTGACAATTCCAAATACTGCAGTTTCGGCTGCCATACCCGGAAGAACGGCCGCCGGCGGCATCCCTGTCAGTACGGCCGACAATACCGGTCCTGCAATTCCACAGAGCAGTCCATACTGCCAGCCGCAGACAAGTCCGCACAGCAGTACCGGAATATGCATTGGCAGAAAAATATTACCTGCATTCGGAATGGCATGAAATGCCATCGGCAGCACAATACAAAGCGCTATGCTCGCTGCCGTAAGCACCGCGCATTTTACCTCAGATAACTGACTTTTCATTCGAATCCTCCTCGTTTTTACAATAGAATCTGTGACATACATACTGCACCGGATAAAACAATTGCCTGCACATCGCACAGATGTATGCTGATTCTTCCCCTTTTTCTCTGCGCTTTTTCCTTACGGTATCCTCTCGCTTCCATTGCCAGCGCCAATTCATCCGCCCGTCGAAAAGCAGCAAGAAACACAGGAATCACAACCGGCAGCGCGCTTTTGGCCCGCTCCCAAAAATGCCGGCCCTCAAATTCTGCGCCCCGGGCAATCTGTGCTTTTCTGATCTGATCGGCCTCTTTTGAAAGGATCGGGATGAACTGTACTGCAACACTCAAAATCATCGCCGTTTCCCCGGTTGAAATACCGAAAACGCCAAGCGGCGACAGCAAAATCTCCAGACCGCCTGTCAGCTCAGCCGGTGTTGTCGTCCCAATTAAAATCCGACTGAAAAGCAGCAAAAAAACGACGCGCATTACCACGACTGTCCCCTGTTCCAACCCTGCCGGCGAGAGGTGAAAAATCCAGAATGACCACCATGCCTGTTCCGACGAAAAAAAGAAAAGATTCATCAGAAAAATTGTGATAAAAAACAGTTTCAGCCTTGCTATGGATTTCCCTATATTGCGAAGACCGATCCCGGCCAGTATGGCGCTGCCGGCCGCTGTCATAAACAGAAGGAAAAAACCTGCTGCGGAATCCGTCAGTATCACCGCCGTCAAAATCAGAAAAAAACAGATCAGTTTTGTCGAGCCGCGCATTTTATGAAAAACGGAATCACCCGCAATATACTGACCCATGATATCATTCCCCAATTACATTCCTCCCTTTGAAGTGATTGCAAAGCCCATCCAGCAGTTCCCGGTATCGAATGGGTTCCTGCCTGAATCGAAATCCCTGTTTTTGCAGCATCTCTGAAATCACGCGCACCCGGCCGGCCCCGATCTGATATTGTTCTGTTTTTGCAGGATCCGCAAAAACTTCCCGCGGAGTCCCGTCCATCACAACTTTGCCCTTCTCCAGTACAAGTATCCGGCCGGCATACTCACAGAGGCTGTCCGCGTCGTGAGAAATCCACAGTACCGTCGCTTTGCGATGATTCAGCTTCACCATGATCTTATGAAATGATGCGCGGCTTTTTGCGTCAAGACCCGCTGTCGGCTCATCCAGAATTAAGATGTCGGGCTCCGACACAATGGCGCCTGCAATTGCGATCCGTCTCTTTTCTCCTCCGGAAAAAGACAACGGCGATTCCTTTCGGATTTTTTCAAAAGGAAATCCCATACACTCCAAAGCAGCTCTCACGCGCTCCTTTTGTTCTCCTTTCGACAGTCCGCTGTTCTTAATTCCAAAGGCAACCTCGCGTTCCACCGTCGTCTCAAACAGCTGGTGCTCAGGATACTGAAATACAAATCCGACCTTTTTGCGCAGCAGCTTCCTGTCATATCCTTTTTTGTTGATATCAGCTCCGTCAATTTTGACAGCCCCTGCAAGCGGCGTCAAAAGCCCGGCGACAAGCTGCGCCAGCGTAGTTTTTCCACAGCCGGTATGTCCCATAATCCCGACAAATTCGCCGTCTCCTATAAAAAGTTCCACTTCACGGAGCGCAGCGATCTCATCCGCCGTATGCGAATCGTAGCAAAAAGAGACATGATTTAATTCAATTGACATAGCTCCTCCACCAGTTCATCTTTCTTCAGCGGACAATGCGCAAGGCATACGCCGCGTTCTTTTAAATCATAATACAGCTGCACCGCAAGCGGAGGCAAAATCTCTGCCTGCTCCAACAGCGCTCTGTCTGTCAGTACCTCATGCGGCGTACCGCATGCCAGAATGTTTCCACGGTTCATTAAAATAACGTTCTCTGCCTCCACAGCCTCCTCGATATCATGCGTAATCAAAATTATCGTTTTCCCCTCACAATGCAGTTTTTTCATCTGTCCCATCACCTCAGAACGCCCTTTGGGGTCAAGCATTGACGTCGCCTCGTCAAATATTACGATATCCGGTTCCAACGCCAGAACGGCTGCAAGCGCAATGCGCTGCTTCTGCCCCCCGGACAGCCTGTGCAAAGAATGACGCTCATAACCGTCCATAGAGACAGACGCAAGCGCTTTTTTTATCCTCTGTGGTATTTCCCGCTCCGGCGTCTCATAATTTTTCAGTCCAAACGCAAGATCTTCTTCTACAATCAAAGAGACAAACTGGTTCTCCGGATTCTGAAAAACCATACCGACATGCCGGCGCAGATCCCAGTGACGGGATGTATCGCCGACATCCAGCTCGTTGACCGTAAGCTGCCCTTTCTGCAGATGATTTAACGCATTAAAATGTCTGGCCAGCGTTGTTTTCCCACTGCCGTTTGCACCGAGAACTGCCGTAAACTCCCCTTTCCTGATCAAAACGGCAATATTTTGCAAAACAGGCTCTCCGCCGCAATCTGCGTCATAGCTGTAATAAATTCCCCGGCCGTTTACTGCGTCCATACGTTCTGTCACCTTTCGCTTATTTTTCCTGTTTCAAGTCCATATCAACTGCCAGCCGATTCGGAAGTTCTTCTCACACCAGCTTTCATGATTCCGCTTCGCGGAATCTCATATCTGCGCGAAGAATCCCCGGCTTTTGGAAATTCTCCGGTGTGAGACTCAGGACTCTTTCGCGCATAAACCCGTTCACGTTATAAGAGGGTTTTTTATCTTACAGGAAAGCTGCTCACTTTAACCCCTCAAATAACAGGGCCTTTTTTATAAGATAAAAATAACTGCTGCATCTGCCTGCAGGCAGCTACAACAGTTCCGATCCTGTATTCTGTCTCTATTTTATTGTCAATTGATATGCCGCGCTTTCGCCGCAGCGAAAACGCAGAATACATTTCAAAATCTATAAAACACGGATTGGCTTCGGCCGCCCCAGGTCGGGTTCGCCCGACTGCCAGTTTATTATAAACTGTTTTCCGGCATGTTGCAAGACTTATTTTTACTCCGCCTTATCCTGCGAATCTCCTCCATGCTATACTGTACCAGCCTGCCTACCGATACGTCTTCGATCCCGACAATCTGATTATCACACTGATTCATCGGAAGCAAAATCCGAACGGCGTCAGCCTGCCCGATAGCAACTGCCATCGCGGGCGTAATTTCGCCCCAAAGCGAATCTGCAATGACAATGCCGACCGGCCCCATAATCACACTGGCTTTTCTGCATCCCGCAATTACCGCGTTTTCCCCGGTTGCCGCATGGTCAGCTCCAGCTTTTAACATCGTCTGCGTTGCCACGGCATTTGTTCCGACAGCAATGACTTCACAATCCAAACATTCCTTTTTTATATTTTCTACGAGCTGTCGGCCAACCCCTCCGCCCTGTCCGTCCACTATCAAAATTCGATCCATATTTTACCCCATTTCTGCAAACGAGTCGCTTTCTGTTTCTTCACATGTCTTTCGATCATTCTCCAGCAATCTTTTCTTTCTCTGTAATTTTCTGTTACAAAGCTGCGAAAACGCTCGTCCACTGTTACCATAAACCTGTTAAGTTTCTCGTCTATAGTTCCCTCTGTTATCCTTTTTTCTTTGATACAGGTATCCATACCTCATATTGTGCGTTCTGTGGATCCGGATTTAAGTATACCTCAATATCGGGGGCGTTGGCATATTCATATCCGGAGGTCGGAAGCCACTCTTTTATAATCCGCTGCTCCAATTCCTGTATGGACTGGTTTGTACCTGTTCCGGAAAAAATTGCCCAGGTAGACGCAGGCACGGTATATTCTTCAAACTCCCCGCTTGCTTTCGTACTGGAAACGGCAATAAAATATTTCCACTGCTCCTCGTCATTGCAGGCGCTCACGCCCAAAAGTCCCATTGGCGGCGTATCCATCATTCCTGCCAGCTTCTGTATTGTTCCATTTACAGCGGCATCCTGCCACATTTCAGGCACAACCATAAAGTTATTTTCGATTTCCTTATCAAGTGGTGCAGATACTCCAATAATGCGGAATGCTTCTTTTGTTTCAATTTTATACTTCATTTCTGTCGCTCCTTTCACAGTAATACTAAACACAATGGGGGAAAAAGATTTCACAGATACGCCCGCCGTCTTAACGGACGAGGGGGCTATTCCATGAAAGGACTGAAACGCCCTGTTAAATGCCGTCGGGGAACTGTAACCGTACTTCTCTGCAATATCAATAATCCGTTCATCTCCATCCTGCAAGTCTGCCGCCGCTAAAGACATTTTTCTTCTTCGGATATACTCTGCCAGAGTAATACCCGCCATATAGGTAAACATTCTCTGATAGTGATACGTGGAACAGCAGGCAATTCGTCCAAGCTGTTCATAGTCAATTTCTCCTGTCAAGTGCTCCTCAATATAATTCATACTCTGGTTTAACCGTTCAACCCATTCCATTAAGATACCTCCCTGTCCGCACATATTGTGCTTGATGGATATAAATTTGTTTTTCTTATTATACAGACTATTCTTATTTTTTTCCTCTCTATTCCTGCACAAAAAAGAGAGGCAGATAATCAATAACTGATATTTGCTTTTCTGGCCTGACTGCATAAGTCACGGACAGACAAAGTATAGCTTTTCCCGTCCTTAATAAAATGTGTCCCACACTGCCGAAACTCAAAATGTACTTTGTGGGCGATACATTGCTCCCGTATGGAAAGCACCC
>CAMUHN010000004.1 GCA_947088675.1 uncultured Roseburia sp. | reverse complement strand
CATAAGCCCGTAGAGCATTTTTATGATTTTGAACAGCTTCCCCCGGTCGGCGGGTGTGTTCATGGTAACAAGAATGTCCGTAAGGCGGTTTATGGTTTCCATGTCGTCCTCCTGTAATTTGTGGTGCTAAAATGGTGCCCGGTCGTACAAAACCAACTTATACGGGGATATGGCATGATATAACGGCATAAGCGGAAAACCTTGCTCATTTCATACACATATATTTCTTTCATCTATCTTTTTCCGGAAAGCAGTTTCTTACAATCAGTATAGAATTCCTCCGATTCTGCGGATTTCTTTCCAAACGATAGCTCCACAATTGCTTTGTATCACTGATTTCTTACGGATTCATTGTAATCATTCAGAATATCTCCCAGATCACCTCCGATTGTTGCAAATTCCCTGACGGTTCTGATGGCGGATAACTCACTGTCTGACAGCGGATACTCCAGTTGTTTTTCATCATGACGGTTTTCAAATCGAATCATTGGATTTTCCTTTTGAAGAATATCGTCTAAATACCGCTCTAACCCCCAGGGCTTACATGTCTCCTTAATTTGGGCGCCTCCCAGAATTTCATCATGGCGGTCATCATAATCAACTGGGATCGAATAATTTTGCGGTTCCGCTGTTATAATAATTCCGTCAAAAAACAGCCACCCTGAATTTACAAAACCCACAGTAACCGACACATCGTTCCGTGTAGTGAGAACCGAAGGGACAAGATGGATACTGGAAGAAATCTCCTCAACTCCCCTGTACGTAATAATCCCATGCTCCTCTATCTCATCATATTTTACACTGACAGCATCCACATACGGCATAATCTTCTCCAGCACTTCCAAAAATGCATAAGCCGAATCATTTTCCTGCACATCGGGACCGCTCACATATTCCTGCAAAACATCATACAACCGCTGATAACTTCCCTCTCTCCTGCATTCGTAACACAGGTTATAATTCTCTTCCGACGAAAGGAAATCATGATCCGGGAAACGCCTGGGCGGCAGTACAATACTCTCAAACATATGAGAAACCATATCGCCGCAGTCTGTTTCCCACTTATCCGGTATATCAACCTGCAAAGTGATCAAATCTTTTTGTACATTATAAAAAGCATAGACATATGTTTTATAAAAAGCCGCTGAATTGAGACGTGTGTCCGTCATATGACCGCGATAACAATAATAAACCGCATCGCCGACATTTTCCGTTACAAATGTTTCATTTTCATAAATTTCATACCCTTTCCGCTCAAAATCAGAAGAAAAACTTTCAAGTGTACGCTCCTCCTGACGGTACACAGAAACAGCCATTGCATCGGGGTCCCTCTCTCCCTGCTGATAGCAATGAATCTCCCGGCTGTCCTCATCTGTATTTTCCGGATAGAGCCATTCACGAAAGCCCCTCGGCAAATCCAACGATATCATTCCGACATTAACATTATCATACCATTCAAGTTCCATTAAACTCTCCATCTGTTCTTCAAAGTCAAAATCCGGTCCGTGATTTGTATATTCCAATGGGACTTTTCTCTCTGTCCGGATTGTCTCCGTCTCAGAATTGTTTTCTGCACTGCTCTCCGGCACTTCCAAAGATTGAGTTGCTCCGCAGACGCATACAAGCAAAACAAATAAAAGCAAAAGAAAAACTGCTCCTGTTTTTTTCATTTCTTCCTCCCGTATAAACATATGTTATCCAAACAAGACATACAATAATGATACACCCGAAATGCATGTAAAACAAGAAAAAGATTATTTTCCAACCGTTTTTTCGAGGCAATATTTGCATCAGTCCGGATACAAAACGAATCTTGCGCTTGCCGATTCGATCCGGCGGGAGTATAATACGCTTAAATTATTTTCCAAAGGAGATCATAAATGATGGACAACCGAACGATTGACCTGCATGTACACTCTACCGAATCCGACGGCACCTTTACACCGGAGGAAGTAGTTGCGCTCGCCAAAGAATCGCACCTTAGCGCAATTGCGCTGACGGATCATGACACAGTATCCGGCGTCGAAAAGGCGCGGGAAGCTGCAAAACAACTGGGAATCGAACTGATTCCCGGCGTCGAACTCTCGACAGAATATCAGGTTTCCGAAAAAGAGACAAAAGAAATCCATATTGTCGGACTTTTTATAGATACCAAAAACGAAGAATTACTGAAGAAAACTGCCGAATTTCGCGAATGCCGCGACAGACGCAACGAAATAATGGTAGAACGGCTGCAGCAGCAGGGATTTGCGATCACAATGGAAGCGCTGGCTGCAGAAAATCCGGACAGCGTAATCACGCGCGCCAATATCGCCCGTTTTCTGTACAACCACGGCTGTATCAAAAGTATCAAAGAAGCCTTTGACCGTTATATCGGCGACGGATGCCCCTGCTATGTCGGACGCTTCAAAATCTCCCCTTCCGAAGCCGCAGAGCTGATCATACGCGCAGGGGGTATCGCCGTATTAGCCCATCCGCTGCTCTACCATTTAACACCTGCCGTTTTAAACCGGCTGATCTGCGAACTGAAAACTGCAGGTCTTGCGGCCATAGAAGCAATCTATTCCACCTATTCGACTGCAGACGAGCAGCTGGTCAAAAAACTGGCCAGAGAACACGATCTTCTCATCAGCGGCGGTTCCGATTTCCATGGAACAAATAAACCTGACATCCGGCTTGGGATCGGGAAAGGACATATGTACCTCCCCTATTGTGTACTTGACAGCCTTAAGAATCACAAAGCAGCCAAAGAAAAGACGAACTATGATGACTGAAACTGAAAAACTGGATTTAATTTTAAAAGATCTGACCCAGATAAAATCTGATGTTTCTGATTTGAAATCCGATGTCTGTGACTTGAAATCCGATATGAATACGGTTAAGACCAAAATTATAAAAATGGATATGATTATCGATAATGAACTCCGCGTCAATATTCAGCGTGTTGCGGAGGGACATCTTGATCTGTCAGGAAATCTGCATGAAGCCATGAAACCCAGCAGCGAACTTGAACTGTTAAGCATTAAAGTCAGAAGACTGGAATCAGACGTACTGGACTTAAAGCAAAAAATTTCCTGACTTTCTCTGCGCCGGCAATCCCAAAAACAGATTTTTCTCCCAAAACACAGTCTATCAGAGAGATCTTCATGGAAAAAGACGTGCATTCTGGCGCTTACCCGCGCCGGAGCGCGGCTGCTTTCGCAGCCGTTTTCCTTATGCGCGCAGTGAGCATCCAACTGAAATTTTTTTGACTCCTATACCGGTTCCGCCGGCACAAACACCCTCTCCTTATAAATATGTTCCGGTTTTGGCACAGCTTCGGTCGCCTCTTTGCAAAACTGCATCTGAGAATTGACCAGCATCTTTCCCCTCTTGTCAACTTTTTCGTAATTCCCGTCGGGACAGAGAATATTCGCTTTCGTATTATCCAAAAGTTCCACATCCAGAATATGTTTTACTTCTCTCCTGATCTCCTCATTTAATACCGGAAACAGAATTTCCACGCGTCGGTCAAGATTGCGCGGCATCCAGTCGGCGCTTCCCATATAGATTTCTTCCTGCCCGTCGTTTGCAAAATAAAAAATCCTGCTGTGCTCCAAAAAATTTCCGACAATCGAACGCACCTCAATATTCTCGCTGACACCCGGAATGCCGACTTTGATACAGCAAATTCCGCGCACAATCAGCTGAATCGAAACGCCTGCCGCTGATGCCGCATACAGTGCGGCAATAATTCCCTCGTCGCAGAGGGAGTTCATCTTTGCAACAATTTTTGCCGGTTTTCCCGCCTTTGCGTGTTTTGTCTCGCGTTCGATTAAATGCATAAACTTTGCGCGCAGCCACAGCGGCGCCAGCGACAGTTCATTCCAGGACAACGGCTCGGAATATCCGCTTAGCATATTAAATACTGCCGTCGCATCCTCTCCGATCGCCTCATTGCAGGTAAAAATTCCGCAGTCCGTATAAAGCTTCGCCGTAGAATCATTATAATTTCCGGTGCCCAGATGTACATAGCGGCGGATCCCCTCTTCCTCGTTCCTTACCACCAGCGCAATTTTGCTGTGCGTCTTTAACCCGACAAGACCATAGATGACATGACATCCCGCCTGCTCCAGTTTCTTTGCCCAGACAATATTATGCTCCTCGTCGAACCTTGCCTTAAGCTCCACCAGCACCGATACCTGCTTGCCGTTCTCGGCCGCCTGCGCCAGAGAAGCAATAATCGGAGAATTGCCGCTGACGCGGTAGAGCGTCTGCTTGATGGCAAGCACATCCGGATCTTTTGCCGCCTGCCGGATAAAATCAACAACAGGCTCAAATGTCTGGTAAGGATGGTGCAGCAGAATATCGCCTTTTTTAATCGTATCAAAAATATTTTCACCCGATTCGATTCTTGGAATGCGCTGCGGCTTATACGGCTCGTAACGCAAATGGTCATATCCTTCCATACCATACATTTTCATCAGAAATGTAAAATCAATCGGTCCCTGGATCTCATAGATATCTTCCTCGGCTACCTTTAATTCCGATTTCAGAAAGCGCAAAAGCTTCTTGTTTGCATTTGCCTCAATTTCAAGGCGGATTACCTCACCCCACTGCCTCCTCTTCAGCTGTTTCTGGATCTCCTTTAACAGATCTTCCGCCTCGTCCTCATCAATGGAAAGATCTGCATTCCGCATGATACGGTATGGATAAGCGCCGAGCACGTTATAATTTAAAAACAGACGGTCAATATTCTTTTCAATGATCTGTTCCAACAGAATAAATGTATGACTCCCCTCTTCTGACGGCACAGATACAAGGCGCGGCAGACCTCCGGGCACCTGTACTGTGGCAAACTCCAAAGCGTCTTTGCCTTTCTTTACAAGCTCCTTATTCCCCGTCTCCTTTCTTGAAAGAAGCGCTGCAATATTTAACGTCTTATTGCGTATTAACGGAAACGGCCTTGACGCATCCACAGCCATCGGCGTCAGCACCGGATAAACGTTTTCCATAAAATAACGGTCAACATACTCCGCCTGCTGATCGTCCAGCTTCTCATAAGCGTCAATCACATAAATGCCGTTCTGATTTAAAAGCGGCGAAAGCGACCTGTTGTATGTCTGATACTGCAGATTTACCAGCTCTCTTGTATTGCTGTTAATAGCGGCAAGCTGTTCCTTTGCCGTCATCCCCGCAATATCAGGTTTCTTATAATCGGCATGTACCATATCTTTCAGTGAGGCGACGCGAACCATAAAAAATTCAT
The DNA here is from genome assembly GCA_947088675.1 of uncultured Roseburia sp. Taxonomy (GTDB): domain Bacteria; phylum Bacillota; class Clostridia; order Lachnospirales; family Lachnospiraceae; genus Roseburia. The sequence goes on along the minus strand of CAMUHN010000004.1, from coordinate 87,656 downwards.
CCAGGTTAGACGATGTTATGCTGACAAATTTCAGACGTTCCAAAAGCGGAATCTTCTTATCTCTGGCCTCGTTTAAAACACGCGCGTTAAACTTCAGCCAGCTGAGTTCGCGGTTCTCATAATACTGCGGATTTGCAAAATCAATTTTTTTCTCCATGAAAATCCTCCGTCAAACAATACGTTTTCTTTTGATCACAGGTTTGATACTGAATACACTCTCAAAATAAGCCGTCTTTACATCAAACAATGTTTTTTCCAGCGTGATGTCATCTTCCGTCTCAATCGTAATGACAAGCTCCCTGCCCCGGATTACAGCCTTTACTTTCTTAAATTTCTGCTTGTGGCTCCTGTCCATCGCATTGGAGACACGAAGAATAGCCGCAAGCTTTGCTACAACAAGATAACTTTCCTGGTCAAGCTCACCCGACAGTTCCGGATAAGTCGGAACCGGATGCGTATTATAGAGCACCGTATTTGCGACTATCTCACGCTCATGGTGCAAAAGCCCGATAATCTCTGACGACATAATAATATGGTATGCGCACACAGGTGAATTTGCAATACTGATATATTTCCCGCAGTCATGCAGAATAGCGGCAACCTGCAGCAGCAGACGCTCACGCGCCGACAGGCCGTGAACTTTTTTCATCGTGTCAAAAATCAGCGTAGACATAGCGCAGAGCGCATCAATATGCGGGGAATAACTCATATACCTTGCCGCCATACAGCGCGCAGCCGAAAGAATATCCGCGTCAAAATCATGCTCCAGTTTGAATATATGATTCTTCAGCGCAAATCCACAGGCAATTCCGTCGCTGATTCCCACGCCCGGGGCCCAGATTTCCTCCGCTCCCATTTTTTTTGCCATGCATTCAAAAATAATCATATAAGGAACGACAAGCGGGTCGCTGTCATTGGAAATGCTAAGTTCTGAGGAAATCATCTCAATTGATTTTCTGCGTATTTTCTCCAGATAGCCGATAAATTTTTCTGCGCTGACCATTTTATTATCATGCTTTTTTTCAACTTTTCTTGCGACTTCCATAATATAGTCGCCGACAAAGATCAGCCGGGGAATTTTTTTGCCCTCTAAAAACATCGCGCAGAACACATCCAGTTCCTTGTTGACCATTTCCTCCATTTGAAGCTCATACTGTTCCAGATTGGCGCTCTTGTCCGCCAGCTGATTCCGAAGACGCATCGTACCGATCGCCATGTATTCTGTCGTCACCGCGCTCCCGTTGTCAAACAGCGTCAGCTGCAGGCCGCCGCCTCCGATATCAATGACAGCCGTCCGCTTTTGAATCAGCTCCTCAAACCCGTCGCGCGCGGCAAGCGCCCTGTAGCTGATAAAACGATGCTCGGAATTGCTGAGCACATTTACGTTAAGTCCTGTACGAATGCGGATCTGATCCAAAATAAAAAGTTCGTTTCCTGCATCGCGAAGCGCAGCGGACGCACAGGCTTCATAGCTGTCAACACGGTACGCTTTCATGATCCCGGTAAATTCCGCCAGCGTATCGCACAGCGCCTCGACCATCTCGTATCCGATGCTTCCCTTGGAATAGGCATCTCTGCCAAGCTCAATCCGGCTTCTGACATAATCAATTTCCCTCATTTTCTTTTTCGTGGAGAGCTCGAAAATTTTTAAACTCACCTCATATGATCCGATATAAATTGCCGCAAATGTAAAAACTGCCATATATCATCCCTCACTCTGCCGTCTGTACGGCTTTTACTCCCAACAGATAATCAATGAACTGCTGCGCCGTCCGCCCCGAACGTCCGCCATGCTGCAGTTCCCATTTATTTGCCTCCAAAAGCAGCTCCTTTTCATTCATCCGGATTTGGTTTTTCGCCGCAAGCGAAGTTACAATCGTCTCAAACTCCTTTTTATCCGGGGCGCCGAAATAAATCGTTACGCCAAATCTTGCATAGAGAGAAAGCTTTTCCTGCACGGTATCGGAGGTGTGCATATCCTCCCGTATTTCTTCCTTATCCCGGAATGTCTCGCGTATCAGATGACGGCGGTTGGACGTTGCATAGATCAGCACATTTTCCGGTTTTTTCTCAAGTCCGCCCTCAATCACTGCTTTTAAATATTTATATTCCGTCTCAAACTCCTCAAAAGATAAATCGTCCATATAAAGAATAAATTTATAATTACGGTTTTTGATCTGCGCAATCACATCATGCAGATCGCAAAACTGGTGCTTATATATTTCAATCAGGCGCAGTCCTCTGTCAAAATACTGATTGGCAATCGCTTTGATGCTTGTGGATTTGCCGGTGCCGGCATCTCCGTAAAGCAGACAGTTATTCGCCTCCCTGCCGTTTATAAATGCCTCCGTATTTTCTGTCAGCTTCTTTTTCGCCGCCTCGTAACCGACAAGGTCGTCAAGCTTCACATGCGCAATATTCGTAACCGGTATAATCTCTGCACCGTCTTCTTTATGCAGCACGCGAAACGCTTTGTGGAGCCCTAATTTCCCAACCCCGAACTCTTTGTAAAATTCGGTTACAGCCGCTTTAAACGTAACAGTTCCCCTCGACCGCTCAAGATGACTGCAAAGTTTTTGAATACGGTCACGTATCCGCTGATTAAAATATTTCTTTCCCTCTCTGTTTCCACTGTAATTTAAAATGGCGTCCATGCAGTCTACTTCAAAATAAGCCCCAATCTCCCTTAAATCATAATTAAAATAGGCTTTCAAAACAGAAAAATCATGCGTAGCGACCGCATTGACCGCACCGTCCACCTCGCCGCGTATTTCGCAGGCACGGCTGTAGGCATTTTCATGATTCACCATCAGATAAGTCAGAAACATATGCCAGAGGTTGCCGGAAAACCCATGACTTTCGGCAAGCTCAATCAATCTGTTTAAGCAGTTGTAAAAAAGCGCCTCCACATCGCCGCCGTCTTTCTCTTCATCCCGATAATGCCCGATAATCCAGGCCATCTGCAATAACAGTCCGTCATCGTCAAAATCACGATACAAAATCAGATTATTGATGTTTTTCACTGTACCATCCCTCCTGTCCGATAGTTTCCTAATATTTTTACGCTGATCGCCTCCTCGCGCAGGCCGCATAATGCGTTTAATACGGCAGGATCGTTTAAGTTGCCTTCCAGATCGACAAAAAACCGATATTCCCAGTTTTTACTCTGTACAGGCCTCGACTCAATATGATCCATATTAATTCCGTTAAAAATAAAATGCGACAGCATATGGTAGAGCGATCCGCTCTTATGCTCGACCTCAAACGTAATGCTGATCTTTTTTGCGTCCTTTGTAAAAATATGATCTTTTGCCACGATAATAAAACGTGTCGCATTCTCCCTGTTATTTTGAATCTCTTCTTTTAATACCTTTAAGCCATAGATTTCTGCAGTCAATGCGCTTGCGATCGCAGCTTTTTTTATATCGTTATCATCCCTGACTTTTTGCGCCGCAACCGCCGTGTTTTTTAAGCTGCAGCGCTGCCAGCTGCGCTGCGTTTCCAGATATCTGCTGCACTGCATCAGAGCCTGCGGGTGCGAATATACCTCCGCAATATCGGATAACTCTGCCTGCGGCAGGCCGAGCAGCGCATGATTGATTTTGATAATCTGCTCTCCCACGATACAATTGTCATATTCCACGAGCAGATCGTAGTTTTCGGATACGATTCCGGCCGAAGAATTTTCAATCGGAAGTACCGCGTAATCGGCCTCCCCTTTTTGGATCGCTTCCATTGCATCCCGCCATGTCTCGACATGATAGCTGTTTTCAGCATTCTCTCCAAAGTACTCCCGCATCGCAAGCTGTGCGTATGCCCCTTCCGTGCCCTGAAACACAATGCGTGCACCTGTATCATCAAGACTTGCCACCTCGTGAAAATCCGGTTTTTCCATACTCCCGTTTTCAGCCATCATCTGATACTGCCGTTTTCTGCTGATCGCCATGATCTGTTCAAACAGCTCGCAGATCCCCCGTCTGTGAAACGGCCTCTCATCCATACCCGAAAGTCTTTCCAGTTTGGCCAGCTCTCTCTTTCGATCAAAGACCGGTCTGTTGTTCCTTATCTTATATTCAGCGACTTCCGCTGTAATTTCCATACGCCTGCGGTACAATTCCACTATGCGTTCATCAATCACATCAATCTCCTCACGCAGTTCGTTTAATTCTCTCACTTCAATCTCCTTTTCCTTTCGTTGTCTCTTCAGAATGTTTTTCCTCCTGTCTTTCATATTATTACATTCACGAATTAATAGCAAGAATCACTTGCTATAGAATGACGAAATAATGTATAATTAATTTAAGAAATACATTCAGACTAACAGGGGGATTTTCCTATGAAACAAAAACTAATCACATCCGCAATTATTTTCTGTATTGTCATACTGATCGGCGTACTGTTCCTGTTCAATTACAGATCCGGACAGACAATCTTTAACAATTCCTATGTCAACGGCAATCTTCCCGGAAATCTTTATAATACAGGTCTGTTCTGTGAAAGCGGCGATAAAATTTTCTTCGCCAATCCATCGGACAGTTATAAACTCTATTCCATGAACGCGGACGGTTCCGAACTGAAAAAACTGACCGATGACACGGCAACCTATATTAACGCGGATAAAAACTATATTTACTATGTCTGCAACAACGAGAGAAACACCGGAGACGCATTTTCTTTTTTAAATTTTCAAAGCAATGTGCTGCTGCGTGTAGACCGTGACGGCAGTAAACGCTCTTCCGTAACTCTGGACGACGTGCCTTGCATGTATGCGGCTTTAGTCGGCGACTATGTCTATTATCTGCACTATGACAAAACAGAAGCAACTACGCTCTACCGTGTGAAGATTGACAGCAATGAGAAAGAACAGATTGACAAAACCCCCTATTACACCTGCGGTGTCAGCGGACAGTATATCTACTATAACGGACTGTCCGGCGACCATAATATCTGGCGTCTGAACACGGCCAGCAACTCCAGGGAATGCGTCTATCAGGGCAACTGCTGGATGCCGGTTCCTGCCGAAAACGGAAATGTCATCTATTTTCTGGACTGTGACGACAATTACAAACTTGCCTGCGTCAATACTGCAACCGGCGAAAAAAAGACGCTCTGCGATGACCGCATCGACTGCTTTAACGTTTACGGGAGCTATATCTATTTCCAGAGAAACGGGGATGACGCCGCGCTCTGCCGGATGACAACCTCCGGTTCCGACTATATTGTAGTTGCGGAGGGAAATTATAAAGATATCAATATTACGGGCAGATACATTTATTGCAGGGAATTCCAGTCAAATACGATGTTTCGCACTTCCACCGCAGCCCCCGGTCCGCTGGAAGCATTTTCTCCGGGAGCGTCCGAATAAAAGAATGAGATTGTGCTTTCAACTGGTCTGGTCATTTATTCTATAACTGGTCATTTCATGCAGTCCAATTTGTGTTATATTGAATACATCCTGTGATCACAAAGGAAATGAAAAGAAAGGATGGCATATTTTATGACAGACCAGAAAATAAAAAAACTGGTCATTGCCGCTTTGCTTACGGCAATGACATGTATTGCAACAATGATTATAAAAATCCCGACTCCGACGTTCGGCTATATTCATCCGGGGGACGGCTTTGTACTTTTGTGCGGTATTATCCTGGGCCCCGGCGCAGGAGCGCTTTCAGCGGGAATCGGTTCTATGTTCTCCGATATTTTTTCCGGCTATGCCTCCTGGGCGCCGGCCACATTCCTGATCAAAGCGCTGACCGCAGCAGTCGCCGGGTTCCTGTTTCGCAGTACTGCACGCAGACAGGACAATGCTTTTTTGGCAAAAGGCCGTTTTTTCGGCGTAGTGATTGGCGGCATAGTGGGGGAGGCTCTTATGGTGCTCGGTTATTTTCTGTATGAGGCAGCGCTTGCCGCTTTTGGCAGCGGTTCGTTTACAAAAGCCGCGCTTTCCGCAGGGATCGTATCTTCCGCTGCAGGCATTCCGTTTAATATTGTACAGGGTGTCTCCGGGATCATAATTGCCGCACTGCTGCTTCCAATTCTGTACAACATCACAGAAATACGCATCTGGATAAACGGCACAGCCGGCAAAGAGTCTCACACTTAGTGTCATCGGAGCGCGTGCTGCTTCAACATCCAGGTTCCTTTTGCGCGCAGTACGCATCCACACAAAAATCGCCAGTTCCGGCAAAAGTCGGCTCTGGCGATTTTTAATTATAATTTTATTTTCAGCCTATTATTGAAAACCAGATACCCTGCAGCAAATTGACGTAAAATTTGTCTACGCTTCAATCACCATCTTCCCCTCCGAAACCAAAAGATTTACATTTGCCGGGTTTTGCCTGTACATCTCAAGCAGCAGAACCCAAAGCTTATGGATCTGGTCAAGCAAAACGGCCGACGTTTCCACACTGTACGGCATCAGCGTATGCAAATCAAACAGCCGCAGCGAAACCGGCGGCAGAAACACCATATTAACCGTATGCGTCCTCCTCTGATCGCCCGTATTTTTTAACATCTCGTATGTGATCATGCAAAATTCTTTGTCATGGTATTTACAGTAAAAGGAAATATAACACTCGTCCACGATCCATTTGATCCCGTTTTCTTCCTCAACCGGCTTCTCGCTGACAGGGTTCGTCTCTGTGGTCAGAACCTCAACCGTCCAATGGATTTTTTTCTCTTTCGTCTCCCTGATCATTTCACCGAGTTCACGAAACAATTCTTCCTGTTTTTTCAAAACAGCTTCCTCCTGTTATTTTGCAAGTTCCAGCATCCGCGCAAGCGGCAGCCTTGCCTTTTCGCTCAACTCAGCGTCAAGCGTAACGACCGGCTCGAGTGTTTGAAGCGCATGCAGCACGCTCTCTAACCGGATGCGTTTCATATTCGGACAGCACTGATGTCGGCTGACCGGATAAAATTTCTTGCCGGGGTTTTTCTGACTAAGCTCATAAAAAATCCCGTTTTCCGTACAGACCAGAAATTCTTTCTGATTTGACTGCGTCGCAAAATCAATCATCTGCGATGTACTTCCGATAAAATCCGATAATGCAAGCACCTCTGCCGTACACTCCGGATGCGTTAATACAAGCGCATTCGGATGCAGATCTTTTGCTGCTGCCAGATCTTTTGCCGCAATCTCTTTGTGTACATGACAGAAACCGTCATTAAAAATAAAGTGCTTCTGCGGAAGCTGTTCGGCAACATAGCGTCCGAGGTTTTCGTCCGGAATAAAAAAGATATCCCGATTCGGAAGCTTTTCCACTATACGCACGGCATTGGAGGAAGTGACGCAGACATCCGATTCGGCCTTAATCTGAGCTGTCGAATTGACGTAACATACAACTGCCACATCCGGATATTGTTCCCGCACCTTTCGAATACGAGAGATCTCTGCCATATGCGCCATCGGACAATCCGCATCCGCATCCGCCATCACAACCGTCTTGCCCTCATTTAAAAGTTTCGCGCTCTCCCCCATAAACGATACGCCGCAGAACAGAATTGTATTCTGCGGCACTCTCGTTGCAAGTTCTGCCAGATAGTAAGAATCACCGACATAATCGGCAATCTCCTGAACCAGATCATCCACATAATAATGTGCAAGAATAACAACATCTTTTTCTTCTTTCAACCTGGCAATCTTATTTTTGATTTCCTTATCCATAACGTGATTCTCCCTCCGGCATTCCGGCGCTAAACCGCTCTTTTCTTTTCCTGTGTCACAAATATTACATTTCTTACTTTTGCAAGTGCATTAATGAGTATTGTGCCCAAAATACAGCAGCAGATTACCTCACCCGCCCCTACCGTCAGCATATAAAACGGAATGGAAACATCCGCACCATGAAACTCTATTGCCAGTCCGTAAGCATAGCGCAGCACAAACGGTATGATCAGAACATTTGCCGCAACGGGCGGCAGCGTACATAAACGCTTATGTCCCCGCAAAAGACAGGTTCCAACCGCTCCAAGCAGCGTTGCCATGCTTCCAAAAATAATATCAGGCAGCGCCGCCCCCGTCAGAAAATTTGCAAGCAGGCAGCCAACTGCAAGCCCCGGAACCGCCGCCGTCGTAAAATACGGCAAAACGGTAAGCGCCTCGGACAAACGAACCTGAATCGCTCCGGATGCCAGTTGGAATGCGCTGACAAACATCGTTATCACTACATAGATCGCGGCGACCATCGCCGCCTGCACAATAAACAATACTTTCCTGTTCCTCATCTTTTATTCTCCTTTAGTTTTGTTTTACGTGTGGAAGGTCTCGAACACACGACGTTTAAACTTTATCACACTAAGGAGAAAAATGCAATGCCTAATTTACCCCCTGCCTGATGAGCAGTTCTCTGAGTTCTTCTGTCTTTTCGCGCAGTATTTTATCGATCTGGCCCCTGTTCACGCCGTCTACTTCCCCCTGCCCGTACATTCCGGAATAAGAACCTGTCTTTTCATTATATAAATAATCCCTTTTTTGCTTTTTGCCCGCATCTTCCTCTTCTTTTGGCTGCGAACTGACCTTATGCGGGCTCATATTCTGATAATTTACATTCCAGCTTTTTATAATGCTGCTCCTTATCTTTTCTTTTTCGTTTCTCTGATCAATCAAATCTTTCATTGTTCGTCCTCTGCCTCCAATGGTAAATTCCATGTTCCATAAAATCTGTCTCATCTGTATAAAATCTGGTGAAATGAAGCATCCTTAATTTAAGGAAGAACTCTAAAACGAACCGGAGGAAATTCATCATGGCTTCATACAAAGTAGAAATCTGTGGTGTTAATACCGCAAAACTCCCGATCCTGAAAGAGGAAGAAAAAGCCTCTCTCTTTGCACGTATCAAACAGGGCGATCAAAAAGCCCGCGAAACGTATATCAAAGGAAATCTGCGGCTTGTACTGAGCGTTATCAAACGATTTTCCGGCAATCATGAAAATGTAGACGATCTGTTTCAAATCGGCTGTATCGGCCTGATCAAATCCATTGATAATTTCGATCCGACCATCGGGGTAAAATTTTCAACCTATGCCGTTCCCATGATTATCGGTGAAATCAGGCGCTATCTGCGCGACAACAATTCCATCCGCGTAAGCCGCTCGCTGCGTGACACCGCATATAAGGCGATCCACACACGGGAACTGCTCTCAAAGACAAGCACAAAAGAACCTACAATAGAAGAAATTGCAAAAGCAGCCGACCTCACACCCGAAGAAATTATCTTTGCCTTAGAGGCCATCCAAAGTCCTGTCAGCCTTTATGACCCGGTTTACAATGACGGCGGCGATACGCTCTATGTCATGGACCAGATCGGCGACAAAAAAAACCATGAGGAACACTGGATCGAAGAACTCTCGCTAAACGATGCCATGGATCATTTGAATGAACGCGAAAATTATATTTTAAAGCTCCGCTTTTTCGAGGGGAAGACACAGATGGAAGTTGCAGAAGAAATCCATATCTCACAGGCGCAGGTCAGCCGCCTTGAAAAATCTGCGTTAAAATCCATCCGTCACTACCTCTCCTCCTGAAAGCAAGTTTTGCCGTTATTTCTCCCATTTGTTGCACAGATCGTTGATCTGATCTGCAAAACGGCCGAGCTCTTTGTTCGGCATTCCCTCGCTGCGTTTGATAATTGCCATCAACCGGCTTCCGGCAGCAAGCAACCTTGTAAATATGCCGGATGCCCGGCTTGCTTTTGCTTTTTTCTGCGCATGCAGTCTTGAGCCCTCGCGCACGCATTCCCCGGTTACAAGATCGAACGCATCGCCGGAATACGGCGCATATGCCGAAAATCCAAGCTCTGACTCAATATGCGCGGCAAATTCCTCCGTCACTTTATCCTGCCCATGCACAACAAACACTTTCTTTGGCCTTTGTTCGGTAAATGCGCCGATCCAGGAAGTAAGCTGATCCATATCGGCATGGCCGCTGATTCCCGGCAGATTTGCGATACGGGCCTGCACATCAATCGTCTCTCCAAACAGCCGTACTTCCTTTACTCCGTTTAACAGCGCATTTCCCAACGTCCCCGGCACCTGGAATCCGACAAATAAAACAGTAGAATCTTTCCGCCACAGATTATGTTTCAAATGATGGCGGATACGCCCTGCCTCGCACATGCCGGACGCCGAGATAATGACTTTCGGATTCTTGTCAAAGTTTATCATTTTCGATTCGTCGCTTGTAATCGACATTCTAAGGCCGGGAAATCCGATTGGATTTATGCCGCTGTTGACCAGTGCAACAGCCTCCTCCTTAAAACAGTCCTGTACATTTTTATTGAAAATAGAAGTTGCCTCAATTGCAAGCGGACTGTCTACATAGACGAGAAAATTTCCAAGCTCCGGCGCCAGCTGCTCTGTCTTGATACGTCTTAAGAAAAACAGCATCTCCTGTGTACGTCCAACGGAAAAAGCCGGAATCACCAGGTTCCCGCCGCGACGGAACGTATCTTTTAATAAATCGGCAAGCAGTACCGCAAAATCCACAGGCGCCTTATGCAGTCTGTCGCCGTAAGTAGATTCCATCACGACATAATCGGCTCCTCTGATATATACAGGATCTTTGATCAGCGGCCGGTTTCCCGGACCGATATCTCCGGAAAAGACAATTTTGACTTCTTTTTTCTCTCCGTCGCATTCCTCTGTGACCCAAATTTCAATGGAGGAGGAACCGAGCAGATGTCCCGCATCCACAAAACGTACTTTTAAGCCGTCGCAAACGGAAACGACCGTGTTGTAATCACAGGCCTCGAAATGTTTTAATACCCCCAACGCATCGTTCATATCATAAAGGGGCACCACTTTCTCTGTGCCGGCGCGCTTTGCTTTCCGGTTGCGCCATTCAGCTTCAAACATCTGAATATGCGCGCTGTCCTTTAACATAATCTGACAGAGCTGGCAGGTTGCGCCTGTGGCAAACACGCGCCCCCTGAAACCGTGACTGTACAGAAGCGGAAGCAGCCCGGAATGGTCGATATGTGCATGTGTAATAAACACATAATCAATCTCAGAAGCATTGACCGGTATCTCCTGGTTGACATAAAGATCCGGTCCCTGTTCCATTCCGCAGTCGATCAGGATATTTTTTTCTTCAAAGGAAAGATAATGGCAGCTTCCCGTAACCTCATGCGCAGCGCCTAAAAACTCCAGTATCATACGAATCCCCTTTCGGAGCGTATCCGTGCCCAAAAATCGACAATTCTTACACTCCACTGTAATCTAGTCCTATTATACTATTTTTGGTCATATGATACAATCTTTTTTTCGGATTCATTCTCTAATTTTCAAAACGTACAATCTCTTTTTTCAGACGAACCATAATTTTTTTCTCCAGCCTGGAAATGTACGACTGAGAGATCCCAAGCATATCGGCAACTTCCTTTTGGGTCTTCTCCTCGCCGTTTAGTGTATTTAAACCAAACCTCAGTTCGATAATCATACGCTCCCGCCCGGAAAGCGTATTAATCGCATGCATCAGCAGTTTTCTCTCTGCATCCGTCTCCATATCGTGATAGATTACGTCCTCGTCGGTTCCAAGAATATCTGACAGCAGGAGTTCGTTGCCGTCCCAGTCCACATTCAGCGGCTCATCAATCGAAACCTCCAGCTTTGTCTTGTTGTTGCGCCTTAAATACATCAGGATTTCATTTTCGATACATCTGGACGCGTAAGTCGCGAGCTTAATATTTTTTCCGGGATTAAATGTGTTGATTGATTTAATCAGCCCTATTGTTCCAATCGAGATTAAATCTTCCACACCAACACCCGTATTATCAAACTTCTTTGCTATGTATACAACCAGCCTTAAATTGTGTTCAATCAGTTTTTTTCTCGCCTCTTTCGTCTTTCCCTCCAGCAGTTCATGCAGGCATTTCGCTTCTTCCTCCGCGCCAAGCGGCGGCGGCAATACTTCTGTTCCTCCAATATAATGAACCTCGTTTTCCTTTTGTCTTACAATCCGCCTGATGCCAAGCAGAAATTTTTTAATCCGGTACTCCGGCAAAATAAGTTTTATGTACATAAATCACCACGCCTTTCCATCCCCATGCAAAATCAGAACACAGACGCATGAAGAATCAGTTCATATTCTTTCTCCGCAAACAGGACGCCGTTTGCAACGCCGACTGCAGCAGACTCTATACGTACTACTTCACTTTCATCGAATATCAGTAATTCATCTACATTTATCACTTTGATCAGGCCGTTTTCTTCCCCCAGAGAGGAAAACGGGACATAGCGGAACAGCATATCTTCCTTTTTGATAATCCCATAAAGCTTTTCGTCAGACAGTATATGGACACTCTTGCCCGTATATGGGTCAAACAGCTGATTGCCGCTGTCCCAGTACGCCTGTACGAAAAAGGAACGTCCGTTGACCGTGAGTTTTGCCGGATAGATATGGCTCCCTCTGCGCTTTCTCATCTTTAACAGGGCAAGGATTAAAGATCCGATCAGTCCCGTTGTCACCGCGATTCCCGCAAACCCCGGCAGTGGTATGGACAGAGACATCAGCCACTGAAAAATTCCTCCGGACAAAATCACCGCAAAATAAGAAAAAGCCCAGTTTTCCAGAAAATATTTCTTTCCGTGATAACCGAATGCCCAAAGCACCATTGCCGTATTCAGCACAAAATGCACGGTCAGCATATAAACCCAGGTATTATTCATCCAAATCAGAACGATGAGCGCCAGGACTGAAAACAAAAGGGATACAAAAAGCAGATGCACCCGCTTTTTCTGACGCCTCAGATAGCGGTTCACAAAAAGCAGCGCCAGAAAATCCATCAGGAAATTCTGAAACAAAAATACGTCTGCATAAAATAGATAGATCGGGCCTCACCTCTTTTTCTTCTTTACACATAAAAATAAAACATTGCAGCATACTGATTTCATACCAGATATTCCCATTATAATATGTAAATTTTGCAGATCCTGTCGAAACCACTGCATGTTGCTTTGTATTTTATCGACAAAAAAAGGAGCTGCCGCCCCTTTTTATTTTCGTGTATTCTTTAAAAAATCCGGTATTTTAATATCAATCGGCTGCACTGTGCTCTCCTGCGGTTTCCGTCTCTGCACCGTCTGTCCCTGATTTGGAACGCCCCGAAGCGGCGCTCCGCCACTGCCGCGCGACAGATGAGAATCCGCCTGTAAACCGGAAAACCCGCCAAGAGAACTTCCCTGGCGCTCTCCCTGCGGCCTTACCATTCCGCCGCTGTAATACGGCTTTTTGCCTGCAGCCGCCGCCGCAGTCTGCATCTCCGGCGACTCTAAACCGGTTGCAATGACGGTTACAACAACCTCATCGTCCATCGTCGCATCGTCTTTTGCTCCCAGTATAATATTCGCATTTTCTCCGACAAACTCCTGTACGTATGTAGTCGCATCTGCGGTATCCATCAGAGAAATATTACCGGAAAGATTAACAATAACATGCGTAGCGCCGTCAATGGTTGTCTCAAGCAGCGGGCTTGCAACCGCCAGTCTGACGGCCTCGCTCGCCTTGTCCTCGCCTCTTGCGCTTCCGATTCCGATATGGGCAAGCCCTTTATCGCGCATAACCGTACATACATCGGCAAAATCGAGGTTAATCAGAGCCGGCACATTAATCAGGTCGGTAATTCCCTGAACCGCCTGCTGAAGCACCTCATCCGCCTTTTTTAAGGCCTCCTGCATCGAAGTACGCCTGTCCACAATCTCAAGCAGTTTATCGTTCGGAATCACAATTAAAGTATCCACACTCTCTTTTAACCGCTCAATCCCGGAAAGGGCGTTTACCATACGCTGCTTTCCCTCAAATTTAAACGGCTTTGTCACAACTCCAACGGTCAGGATCCCCTGTTCTTTTGCAAGTCTTGCGACAACAGGAGCCGCTCCTGTACCGGTACCGCCTCCCATACCGCAGGTAACAAATACCATATCGGCTCCCTGTACGGCATCCGACAGTTCCTCTATACTCTCCTCCGCTGCTTTTTGACCAATTTCAGGCTGTGCGCCTGCCCCAAGTCCTTTTGTCAGTTTTTCTCCTATTTGAATCAGTGTGGGCGCTTTACACAGGGAAAGCGCCTGTTTATCCGTATTAATCCCAACAAACTCCACACCGCCTATATTTTCCCCAACCATTCTATTTACAGCATTATTACCAGCCCCCCCGACACCGAGGACGATGATCTTAGCCGCATCTTCTATCTCCGTATTCATGATTTCTAACAAGGTAATTCCTCCTTTATTCTATGTCACAAATTACTATCCTGTGTATTTGCCAAAACAGGGAGTAAACTACTCCATCATTAAGCTCATATACTCTATCATATAATTTTTTTCCTAATTAATCAATACGTTTTTTTATTTTTTTCATTTCATTTTGAAAAATAAATGTCCGTTGTCTCCGGCGTCCAATTTTCAAGATGAAGCGTCCCCTGTTTTCCCTCAAGCTGCGGCAGAATATTGGACAGCCTTACCATCTTCTGTGAAAGATATTCCATTGATCCGACCATTACTTTGATGTCCCCGTACCCAAGCTCAGGTCTCTCTTTGGATGAAAAATGCACTTCGCGCGGCAGGATGCCATATTTATTCAACGTCTGCGTCAGCTCCAAAAGTCCTGCCAGAAGATATTCTTCTTCCAGCGGAAGCTTTTCATACAATACAACTTCCCTGCATGTGATGCCTGTGATTTTCGGAACATTTTCAATCACATCCGGTGAAGTTTCCACTACAAATCCGTCCTTGTCAAAATATGCATACTGGCCGATACTGTCAATATAAAAACTTCCCAGGATTCCTTTTTCATAGACATGAATACGGATTGTATGCGGGTCATCCAGCGAAATCTCCATATCATCGACAAACGGGACGTCCCCGACCCCTTTTAACTTATATTTCAGATATACATAAAGGGAATTCCATGCATATTTATCATTTAGCACAATTTCCTCAATCTGCCCTGCGGAGTACAGTTCATTCCCCTCCACAATAACCTGATCTACTGTAAATACCTTAATGATCACAAATACAGACAAAACGACAAGCAGCAGTATCGTCAGAAAGACTGTCAGCCCAAATCTTCTGTGTTTTCTCTTTTTCTTACGCCTTGTTCCCATACTCAGTCAACCTCGAATTTAATCCCCCGCGACACAGAGAGTGCAAGCCCCATCTCCGCCAGCAAAAACAGGATAGACGTCCCTCCGTAGCTGACAAACGGAAGCGATATACCTGTATTGGGTATCGTATTTGTCACAACGGCAATATTTAAGACAACCTGGATTGAAATATGCGCCATAATACCTACCACAATCAGGGCCCCATACAGATCCGGCGCATTATTCGCAATAATCATAAACCGCCAAATTAAAAGCAGATATAATAAAATCAGGCATACTGCCCCAAACAGACCAAGTTCCTCACAGATCACGGAAAAAATCATATCGTTTTGCGCTTCCGGAATAAACCCCAGCTTTTGTATACTCTCGCCCAGACCTTTTCCAAACAGGCCGCCCGAACCGATCGCATATAACCCCTGAAGCGTCTGATAGCCTTTGTCAAACCGTTCCGGATCCAGCCAGATCTGTATACGTTCCATACGATAGCTTGCAAGCATCAGGAATACGGCGCCAAATGCAACGCCCGCGATTCCTACAATCAGAAAGTGCGAATATTTCGGGCTTGCAACAAACATCATACAGACTGCAATGCCAAATATAATAATTGCAGTGCTTAAGTTATTGTAGGCAACCACCGCAAAAATCGGCAGTACAATCATCCCTACTTTGATCAGATTCTTAAAATTCTTCAACTGCTTTGATGTCTTATAGATCACAAACGCAAAAAATATAATGACGGCAAGTTTTGCAAACTCGGAGGGCTGAAACGACAGTCCTGCAATATTAAGCCATCTGGCCTGCCCTTTTGATTCTCTTCCGATGAAAATAACAACTACACATAAAGACAGCGCAGCGAGGTAAGCAAGCCCGCTTACTTTCATCCAGAAACGATATGGAATCATTGCAATTACCAACATCACTGCGACGCCAAGCGCCGTAGCGAATAACTGCTTTTTCACATAGTAAGCTGCGCTTCCGAACCGGATCGTCCCATAATAGGAACTTGTGCTGTAGAGCATGATCAGTCCGAAACAAAGCAGGAAAATAACAAGAAACAACAGGCTGTAGTCAAAATAACGGATTGTTTTCTGCCTTTTTTCTTTTTTCCGTCTTTGAGCCATTCATACCTCCGGTCACTACTCTTTTTTTTGCTGCCCGGTAACATATTCCTTGAACATGCGTCCGCGCTCTTCATAATTTTTGAACATTCCCCAGCTTGCACAGGCAGGAGAGAGTAAGACTGCTTCGCCCTCCGACGCGTTCGCGCCTGCAAGTTCCACCGCTTCTTTTAAACTGTCACAGAATACGATATCGTGAAAACCATGCTCTCTGGCGCTTTTTGCAATCTTTTCTTTTGTCTGCCCGATCAAAAGCAACTGTTTTACCTTTCCGTCAAAGCTCTCAATCCACTCATCGTATCCCGCCTGTTTGTCATAGCCCCCTCCGATCAGATAAGTCGGACGGCTCATCGCCTGAATACCTTTGATTGCGGCATCCGGATTTGTTCCTTTGGAATCATTGTAATATCTCACGCCGTCAATCTCTGCCACATATTCTATTCTATGTTCCACAGCCTGAAAATGTTTTAAAACTTCGGTAATTTTTTCCAGTGGTACTCCAAAACTGATCGCGATCGCCGAAGCTGCCATTGCATTTTCGTAATTGTGCACGCCCAGAATATTCAATTCATCCGTATGGATGATTGTATGAATGCGGTTTCCGTCTGCATAGCAAATCTGATTTCCGTCCAGATAAAGCCCCTGTTCCAATACACGTCTGCTGCTGAAACAGAGAACATTGATCCCTGCCAGACTGCCAAATTCACGCAGCACCTCATCCTCGTAATTTAAAACGCATACGCTGCCAGGCTTTTGATTTTTTGTAATACTCTCCTTTGTTTTTATGTAACACTCCATCGTATGGTGCCGATCTAAATGATCGGGCGTAATATTTAAAATGGCCGAGACATCCGGCGCAAAATCCTGTATTGTCTCCAGCTGAAAACTGCTGATCTCAGCCACGATAACCGACTCGTCCGTTGTCTGCGCAGCCACTGAAGTATATGGAATCCCGATATTGCCAACCACTTTCACATCCGAATAATGGCTTTTTAAAATTTCACCGGTCAGCGCGGTCGTTGTTGTCTTTCCGTTTGTACCGGTAATCGCCGCAATTCTTCCTTTCGAAAACAAAAACGCCAGCTCAATCTCTCCAATGATCGGAATCTGCCTTGCGCGTATCACATTGATTGCAGCCGAGTCCGATGGAATACCAGGACTTACCACTGCAAAGTCAATTCCGGCAAGATCGGAATCCGTCAACTCTCCTGCTATGATATCCGTATCTGCAAAGACCGGCGCGCGAGCACGCAGCGCCTCCACATCAAGATCCTTATTCGCGTCAAATAAAACAAATTCTATTTCTTTCTGTCGCAAAAGCTCTGCCGCGGCAATTCCACTGACACCGGATCCTGCCACCAATCCTTTTTTTCCTGTAAATTCCATATGCAGCCACCCTTTCTGTTCCAGACCAAAGCGGGCAAGCCCACTTCAATTCCCAAGCCAGCTTCGCTGGCTTTTCCCTCAGTCCTGAGGGATTTGCACACTTTGCTGCGCCATATAGATGGCGCTGCCGAGCGCGCTCGCTTCAGAGGCATCTTCCTCTTTACAATGCAAGCAGCGCGATCATGCAAAGCAGCGCTGTTGTAATCGAAAAAACTGCAACCACCCTCGTCTCCGACCATCCGCCAAGTTCAAAATGATGATGGATCGGCGCCATCCGAAAAATGCGCTTACCGCCTGTCTTTTTAAAATAAGTCACCTGAATGATGACAGAGAGGACCTCTACCAGATAAATCAACCCCACAATCAGAATAAACAGCGGCATCTGCATCGCATAAGCAGCCGAAACCACAAAACCTCCCAGCGCAAGCGAACCGGTATCCCCCATAAATACGCTTGCCGGATAGACATTAAACAACAGAAATCCAAGCAACGCCCCTACTACCGCACATGTAATCGGTTCGATTCCGGCATTTGACCCAACTGCGACAACAGAAAAGAATGTTGCGACCATGATCGTCACGCTGGAAGCAAGACCGTCAAGTCCGTCTGTAAAATTTGTCCCGTTTACCGTACCCACAATTGCAATATATAATACAGGGATCGCCAGATATCCGATATCAAGGTATCTGCCTCCCGAAAACGGGATCAGCATTGTGAGCGATACATCCGAGTATACCGTCATGTATATGGCATACACTGTCGCAACCAACAGCTGCAGCAGCATTTTCTGCCATGCCAGAAGGCCGTCGCTCCGGTGCAGCACAACTTTTAAATAATCGTCTAAAAATCCGATCACGCCAAATCCAACTGTCATGAACAGGATCGGTATGATATTCGGATAATCTTTGATGTAAAACAGCGATGTCAGAACGATCGCCGCCAATATGATAATCCCTCCCATAGTCGGTGTTCCGGTTTTCTTCAGATGGGATTTCAGTTCCTCCCTCTCTGTCTGGCCGACTTTTAACCTGCGCAGAAACGGAATAACAATCGGCCCGAGCAGCGCACTGAATGCAAAAGAAAGTATTACCGGGATCAAAACTTTAAAATTCATAACCGACACCTCATGTATTTTCTCTAAATCTTTTTTAACGTACCAAGTATAAAGTATTTTTTGTCAATGTTCAAGATATGGCAGAATGTTTTCCAGGATTTCTTTTACCACAGGAGCGGCAATCGTTCCGCCATAATAGACGCCTGACGGATTTCTGATAATGGCGATTGCAAGCACTTTGGGATCGTCTGCAGGCGCAAACCCTAAAAACGAAGAGATATAACGATGCTCGCTTCGCGGCAGCGTCTGCGAGGTAGCCGTCTTGCCGCCGATTGCATACCCTTCTATTTTTGCATTTTTTCCGCCGCCCTCGTCCACGACGCGCTGCAGCAAATAACGCATCGTCTCTGAAGTCTTTTGCGTACAAATGCCTTCCGTTGTCTCATAATTAAATTCTTTCACCAGATTGCCGTCAGTATCTTTTACACAAACGCCAAAATGCGGCGTAACACGAATACCTCCATTTATAATAGAAGAAACAGTTGTGACCAGCTGCACCGGTGTGATCTGGAATGACTGTCCAAACGAAATCGTTGCAAGTTCGACCGGCCCTACATTTTCCTGTTTATGCATAATTGTCGCCGCCTCACCCGGCAGATCAATATTTGTCTTCTGCAAAAGACCAAACTGTTTAAAATATCCAAAGAAATCTTCGGTACCGATGCGCTCTCCCAATTCGATAAAAACAGGATTGCAGGAATTCATAATACCTGTCTCAAACGTTTCCGCCCCATGCCCCGTCACTCTCGCACAGTGAATCCGCCGGTCCTCTACGAGCTTATAACCCGGACAGTAAAACTGGTCGGTCAGCGATACAACACCTTTCTCAAGCGCTGCGCTTGCCGTGATAATTTTAAAAGTGGATCCCGGCTCATACGTATCGCTGATACATTGATTCCTCCACATCTGATTCAGCAATGTCTGTTTTTCGTCGCCGACAGCGTCCGATTCCATATTAAGCAGAAACGGCTGGTTTAAATTAAACTCCGGATAGTTTACCATAGCCATAATTTCACCGTTTTTCGGATTCATTACAATTACGGAGACACTGTCGGCTTCTTTCCTGATATATGCTTTCTCTGCAGCCTGTTCACAATACTTCTGAATATTGTAATCAAGTGAGAGACACAGGTCATATCCGTTCACAGGCTCCAGCCGCGTCTCGCCCGCATTTTCAATCTCGACTCCGCGTGCATCGGTCAGCGTGAGTATCTTGCCGTTTTCCCCTTTTAAAAAATCATCGTACCTGACTTCAAGCCCGACAATTCCCTGATTATCCGCACCGGTAAATCCAAGCACTTTCGATGCCAGCGTATCATATGGGTAATAGCGCTTGTAATCCTCGTCTACTTTAATACCGGAAAGTCCGTATGCGCGTATCCGATCTCCGACTTCTTTGTCTACATTTGTTTTGATCCGTTCTATGGAACTGACCTTTTCGACACGCTTTCGAACTTTTTCCTCTGACAGTTCCAGCTCTTTTGTAAGCGCATGAATCACTGCTTCGGGATCCGTAATCTGGCTGTGAATCACAGAAATCGTACAGACGGACTTATTTGTCGCAAGCACCACTCCATTTGCATCCAGAATACGTCCGCGCGCCGCCTTGATATCGCGCTCCCTTTCATGCAGATCCTCCGCTTTCTGCCCATAATAGACAGAGCAGAAAATCATCAGATAAACAAGCCTGCCAATCAAAAATGTCATCATAAAAAACACAGCCAGAAAAAATATCCATATTTTTTTCCGGTGCATCGTCTTATTCCGATAAAATGGGAGCTCCTTTTGTTCCTTTTCCATAGAAAAAACCCCGCAAAAGTTTTCTTTTTCTTAAAATCTTATTCAAACTTCTGCGAGGTTATACATATGTTTATTCCGGCGGCGTATTTCCTCCTTCTTCTGGCGTATCTCCCTCCGGCTCATTTTCACCCTCCGGCGGCGTATTTCCTCCTTCTTCTGGCGTATCTCCCTCCGGCTCATTTTCACCCTCCGGCGGCGTATCTCCTCCCGGTTCCGCGGAACCGTCCTGATTTCCTTCAAGCCGGTCGCCGGTATCCGGCACATCCAGTTCTCCTTCCATCGGACCGGTTTCCTGTGTATGATCGCCGTTGACAATGTCTGTCAGAGCCTGCTGCCCAGCCTCCTCTCCCCTGATATCCCAACCGGCGTGAAGTCCTGTTGCCTCCTCATCGCGATAGATATTTAAATAAGGAAGCACTTCCTCTAAAATTTCCCGCGCAATATTCTGCGCAAAAGTACTATGATACTGTTCCTCTGCATTCGGCTCGTCCACTACGCAATAGATGACAAGTTTTGGATCCTCTACAGGAGCAAACCCGATAAATGAAACAACGTAATTGACACCGTCACGCCCTCTCTTCTGCGCCGTCCCTGTCTTGCCGCCCATAGAATAGCCGTCTACTTTTGCGGTATTACCGGTGCCAAGCGCTACCGTATCCTGCATATAACTCTTTAATTTATCACCTGTTGATTTTGAAACAGTCTGACGCAGCACAGTCGGTGTAATATTCTCAATTGTATTGCCCTTTTCATCTACAATTCGTTTGACCACATGCGGCTGGTAAAGCGTACCATCATTGACAAGCGAACAAAATGCCGTCGCAAGCTGAATCATTGTCGTATTATAATTCTGCCCGAACGAATTTGTCGCAAGGTCAATTTTTGTCATATTCTCCAACGTATAGATCAACGTATCCGTCCGCGCTTCGCCCGGTAAATCAATATTCGTCTTTTGTCCGAAGCCAAAAATCTGCTGGTATTTTGTGAAATCCTCGGCGCCAATCACATACGACATCTGCATCAGCGCATCGTTGCAGGAATTCATCAGTGATTCCGAGATTGTCTGCATCCCATGTCCGCTGCGGCTGACACAGCGGATCGGCTTGGAATAGCCCGGCATCATCTCAAATCCGTCGCAGTAGTATGTCTCGCCGCCCGACATCGCCCCTGTCTCAAGTCCTGTTGCAATGGTAAACGTCTTGGCTGTCGATCCCGGTTCATACGTATATGTGGTACAGAAATTCTGCCAGAGTTTATTCAGCTGATCAAGCTTCTCGTCCTCGTTCATTGCATCCAGTTCTTCTTTCGTATAGTATGCCGAGAGATCTCTCGGATTGCCAAGATCGTAATTCGGATAATTTGCCATCGCAAGAACGTCTCCGTTATTCGGATCCATCAGCAGCACTCCAATGTGCGTAGCACCGTCGTCGCCGGCTCGAAACGCTCCTTTGTACGCCTCGTTAAATTCGGCTATTTTTTTTTCGACAACAGTCTGTATATTTGCGTCTATAGTTGTGACAAGCGTATTTCCGTTTATTGCCGGCTTGATCGTCTTTTCAAAATCATTATCATTATTTAAATAGCCGTACTGCCTGCCGTCAAGACCGTTTAACCTGTCGTTATAAAAATTTTCAAGGCCGTTAATACCGACATTCCCCGACGTGGTGAACCCGACCACTGCGCTTGCAAGCGATCCGAGCGGGTATTCACGCTGGTATTCTTTCTCAAACCAGACGCCTTTGATATTGGGATTGACCAGCTCCCCGTCCTCGTTTTCCTCCTCCTGTAAACCGATAAACGGCTGAATTTCCTCATAGGATATTTTTTTCTTTAAAATAATATATTTGCTCTTCTCCTGCTCCCTTGCATAACTGTACAGTTCATTTTTGTCAAGATCCTGAAAACAGGTGCAGAGGGCGGAGATTGTCGGGTCGATATATTTTTCATCGCTTGTCATAACCGAGCAGTCGAGAATCACATTGTAGACAGCGATACTGGTCGCAAATATCGTTCCCTTTGCATCCACAATATCCCCCCGCTGGTAGGGAATCGTCTGGCTGTCATACCCCTGCTGAGCCAATACAATCTTTACGTATTTTTCTCCGGAGGTATACTCAATATACATTAATCTCGCAACAAGGCCAATCAGCATCAGCGAAACAGCTACAAACATGACGACCAGCTTTTTCTGCATCCGCTTTAAAAACTTTAACTGTAATTTTCTTCTTTTTCTTCGCGCCGTCAAACAAACTACCTCTGTTTCTACTCAGGAATCTCGCCATACTGGTTCATATAATCATCATTTTCCACTGTATAGTAAATAATCTGTGACTCTCTGGCATAGGACATTCCAAGTTCATTGATTGCACTGTTTTTCACTGCATCCAGATCAATCGACATATTGATCCGTTTCAATGCCTCGTCATTGTCAGCCTTTAAATCTTTGATCTGGCTTTCCAGTTTTGAAATGTTTCTCATATGCGCGGATATGTTTGACTGAATGTAGATATATGCAGCTGCAAAAACACCGAACACGCCGACCGCCATCATAAGGAATATCACATATCTTCTGCTCATCCGAAGCTCACGCTCACGGTTGTGCCTTGCAAGGCGCTTCTTTCTGCGCTCCTGCTCTTCCTTTGTACGCCGTTCCCTCTCTTTTTGTATCTCACGGTAATCCGGTTCTGCGCTGAATCGCCGGACCGTATTTCCGTCTACATAAAAATTATGCTTTTTTTGCGTGCTCATATTATGCCTCCTATTTATGCCGTCAATCTTCGCCGCAAATCCGTTCAAAAACGCGAAGTTTTGCACTTTTTGAGCGGGGATTTGCCAAAAGCTCGTCCTCTTTTGGCAGGATCGGCTTTCTTGTCACTACTCTGCCCTTTGACTCTCTTTTACAGACGCAAACCGGAAAATCCGGCGGACAGATACAGGGATTTTCATTCGTTTTAAATTTCAGCTTCACAATGCGGTCTTCCAGCGAGTGAAACGTGATAATACAGAGTCTTCCGCAGGGTTTTAACATACCGATCATCGTATCAATGGTGTCTTCCAGAACAGCCAGCTCCCTGTTTAACTCAATGCGCAATGCCTGGAACGTGCGCTTTGCCGGATGTCCTCCGCTCTGCTGTACTTTCATCGGGATGGATCCCCGTATGATCTCTGTAAGTTCCCCCGCCGTCAAAATCGGCGCCCTCTCTCTTGCAAGAGCAATATGTTTTGCTATGTTTTTCGCGAATTTATCCTCCCCGTAATCACGTATGACACGGTATAAATCCCTTTCAGTGTAATGATTGACAATATCGGCTGCCGTCATTTCCATACGGTCATCCATTCGCATATCAAGCGGGGCATTTGGATCGCGGTAAGAAAATCCACGCTCTGCCGTATCCAGCTGGAACGAGGAAACTCCAAGGTCGAGTAAAATCCCGTCCACCGAACAGATCCCAAGCTGCTCTGCTTCTTCTTTCATATTTGCATAGTTGTTTCTTCGGATGATCACACGATCGCCATAGACGGCTAAACGCTCCCCGGCTGCTCTTATGGCGTCTGCGTCCTGATCAATTCCAATCAGTCTTCCGCCTGTTAAGCGCCTGGCAATTTCTGCGGAATGGCCGCCCCCGCCAAGTGTGCCGTCAATATAGATCCCGTCAGAACGTATCTTCAGATTGGATACTGCTTCTTCCAATAATACGGATTTATGTACAAAGTCCACGGACATCCCTCCCTATATACTGAAGCCCAAATCTGCCATATGCTCTGCGATCTCATCCATTTCATCATCGTCATAAGTATTTTCAAGCCATCTGTCCTTATCCCAGATCTCAATCCGGTTTAAGACGCCGGCCAAAACCACATCTTTTTGTATGCTGGCATATTCGCGCAGATTCGGCGGAAGAAGAATCCTCCCCTGCTTGTCTATTTCCACGCCTGCCGCTCCCGCAAAGAAAAAACGCGAGAATTTTCTTGCATCTTTTGAAGTCATCGGTATGTTTTTAAACTTTTCCTCCATATTCTGCCATTCTAAGTTTGTGTACACAAATAAGCATCCATCCAGCCCCTTTGTAACTACAAATTCCTCTCCCAACTGCTCCCTGAATTTGGACGGGACTATCAGCCTGCCTTTCGCATCCACTGTGTGATTGTATTCTCCCATAAACATAATACAAACACCTGCCTTAAAATGTGGAAAATTTTGTGTGAAATTGCAGTTATCCACTAAGTTATAAACTTATCCACCACTTTAATCCATTTCACACCACTTTCACACCCTTTTCCTCCACTCGGTAGACTTATCTTACTCCACTTTGGCAAAAATTGCAAGCTGATTATCTTCAATTTCTTTTCTTTTTCGGCGCCGGCTGATTCCCGAACAGACGCATCATGCCGCCAAGCGCCCTGTGATTTACCTCCACAATATGATGAATATCATCTTCGACATCATGTTTTCTGCCAATATACGCCCGATGTGCACCGGCAATATAATTGCACAGCGCCCTTACGTTTTTAAATTGCTCCGCTTTTCCCCTTTCCTCCCCGCTCCTGTTATCTTTCAGATAGCTGCGCAGGTCTTTTTTCAGTTTTTCCTCATAAGAGCAATGACCACGAAGCCCCCCGTCATAAATTTTATTATGCGGAAACGTAAAATAATCGGCAAGATAGTGGCTGATCTGTCCAAGATTGACAAAAAAACGAAAATCCCTCCTTTTTCCCTGTTCTCCGCGTTCATACATTTTACCGATCCTCTTTTGTACAAGCGGGAACGTTTTCTCAATCTCATGCCGTTTATAAAAAAACGACGGCTTGATATCCGGCAGTACGCTCCCCAGATAAAAAGAAAACTTATGTTTTTTCAGTTCTTCGTCATTTAAACTTCTGACCAGATAACGGGCCAGCGAAATATGTGATTTCTTTCTCATGTCAATCCTTTCTATGTACAGACAGGGAATATTTTCCGCCCAAACGGTTTCCCTGTCCAGAATTTTTTTACTTTTACTGCTCCGTCAGAGCCGGACAGCGACTGTTAAATTCCCCTGCAGCCGCATCTGCACTCAAACGTATGACACTCTGTCTCGGAACATTTGCAGGCGTTCGGTCCTGTGATTCCGATACGGTCAGCGCTGCATTTTCTGTTGTCGTTGTGTACACAGCTGCATGCATCGCAGGACACGTCAATCCTGCTGCTAGCGCTTCCGACCGAATTACTCATGGATTCTCCGCGCTCCTTAAAACTGCCGCAGCAGGTATCCTCCATTTTCTTTGCGCTCTGTCCTTCCACATGAATGTCGCCTTTACAGCAGTATCTGTCCTTGTTATACATACAGGTGACAGCCGAACAGCTTAATGATGTCATCGTCAAAGTCCTCCTCTCGATTCTGATTGCCTTTTTATTATGTCAGGTTTTTGACATTGTTATGCGAAAATACTGATATAAAAAAAATCCAATTTCCGGATTTCCCAGAATTTGGATTTTTCATTCACAGGCTCATTTCTGCATCCGCCGAAAGCGTCAGAGAACAGGTGAGACAATCGCTCATTCCCTAGCTTCGCCTGATATGGGTATGCGTAAACAGATGGTCGTTGCAGTACTCATAATTGCCCTCGCACTTTGAGCAGAACCGGAATTCGAGATTGGGATCGTCAAGCTCTGTCCTGCCGCAGACCGCACATTTATGCTTTGTGACGCTGCCAGACCGCGGTGTTCGCATCTGCGCCCGAAACTGCTGTCTGCGGTGAATCTCATGCGGCGTATAGCGGCTTAAATTTCTTGTGGAGAGGAAGAAAATAATAAAGTTGAGCAGCGACATAAAAATTGCGATTCTGCCCGCCCACCCGCTGACAATAAAGCTATAGAGCGTAATTGCGCCGTACACAAGCGCCATCCACTTCATCTTAATCGGAATGATAAAGTAGAGCATAACCTGCATGTCAGGATACATCACGGCAAATGCAAGAAAAATACTCATATTAATATAGTTTGTACTCATCCCCAATGCAATTGCAGTGGACAGTTCTGCGGCATATCCTCTCCCGCTTATGAAAAGCATAATAAAATATAACAGAAATGCTCCAATTATTGTAAAAATCAATCCGCCAAAAATATAAACGTTAAAGCGGAACGTCCCCCAGGTCCGCTCTAATGTCATGCCGAGCTGATAATAAAACAATGCCATGATCAGCAAAAAGATCAGGTTGGTATCGGTTGGCATAAAAATCCAGGAGACCAGCCGCCATACCTGCCCGTGCAGAATATGGTACGGACTCAATGTCAGGTAGTTTAAAACATCCGGGGCTACCCCATAGAGCACAAATCCGACCATATAAGCTCCGATCAGCCAGATTATCAGATTCGGTATCGCATATTTTCCTATTTTGCGTTCCATTTTATTCAGCCAGTTCATCTGCCAACCTCATTTCCGAAATTTTATTTCCTGTTAATTATTTTTGGCTATTCTTCATAAAGTATATCGGTACATATTGTTTTTGTCAATCTCTGCCCCATGCTCTTCATAAAAACTTTATATTTTTCCTGCTTTTACACATTGTCTTTTGACAAATCCTGTCGTATAATGTACATTGTTCGCGCCATATGAATTATTCTTATTATAATAGGTAGAAACACTTACATTCTGCAGGAAAAACAGCAGATCTGTGAACTTACTGCTATGGAGGATGATCATGAAAAAAAATATACTTCATAAATTAGGGATCGATATTGGCTCGACCACGGTAAAAGTCGCTGTCCTCGACGAACAGGACAATCTTTTATTTTCCGACTACGAAAGACATTTTGCCAATATCCGGGAAACATTATCTTCCCTGATCCAAAAAGCATTTGATAAACTGGGTGATCTTGGCGCAGCGCCTGTCATCACCGGATCCGGCGGGCTTACGCTTGCCAGGCATCTTGAGATCCCGTTTGTACAGGAAGTGATCTCCGTCTCGACTGCACTGCGCCACTACGCGCCGCAGACAGACGTCGCAATCGAACTCGGCGGGGAAGATGCCAAAATTATTTACTTTGAAGGTACGAATGTAGAACAGCGCATGAACGGAATCTGCGCCGGCGGAACCGGCTCGTTTATCGACCAGATGGCCTCGCTGATCCAGACGGACGCCACCGGATTAAACGAATATGCAAAAGAGTTCAAGGCGATCTACCCGATTGCTGCGCGCTGCGGTGTCTTTGCAAAAACCGACATACAGCCGTTAATCAACGAGGGAGCTACCAGAGAGGATCTCTCAGCCTCCATATTTCAGGCAGTTGTCAACCAGACAATCAGCGGACTTGCCTGCGGCAAACCGATTCGGGGACATGTCGCTTTTTTAGGCGGCCCGCTGCATTTCCTGTCCGAATTACGCGCCGCTTTCATCCGCACTCTGCACCTGGACGACGCACATGCCATACTGCCGGAAAATTCACATCTGTTTGCGGCGATCGGCTCTGCGCTTAACTATAAGGAAGATTCCCTGGTCACGTTAAAAGAGCTGGTACAAAAACTGTCGTCCGATATCCGGATGGAATTTGAAGTTGCGCGTATGGAACCGCTTTTTACAGATCAGAAAGCATATGACGCATTTACGGCACGCCACAACGGACACAATGTAAAAGCGGCAGATCTCGCCTCGTACCGGGGCAGATGTTTTCTTGGTATTGACGCCGGTTCCACGACGACAAAAATTGCCCTTGTCGGAGAGGACGGCTCTCTGCTCTACTCGTTTTACAGCAGCAATAACGGAAGCCCGCTGTCCACGGCGATACGCTCCATCAAAGAAATCTATTCTCTTTTGCCCAAAGATGCCGTGATCGTGCGTTCCTGCTCCACCGGATACGGCGAAGCGCTCTTAAAAGCCGCGCTGATGCTTGACGACGGGGAGGTTGAGACAGTCGCGCATTATTATGCCGCCGCCTTTTTTAATCCAAAGGTTGACTGCATTCTCGATATCGGCGGACAGGACATGAAATGCATTAAAATAAAAAATCAGACCGTAGACAGCGTCCAGCTGAATGAAGCCTGCTCGTCCGGCTGCGGTTCGTTCATTGAAACATTTGCAAAATCGTTAAACTATTCGGTTGAAGATTTTGCAAAAGAAGCGCTGTTCGCAGAAAATCCAATCGATCTTGGCACCCGCTGTACCGTATTTATGAACTCAAAAGTAAAACAGGCCCAAAAAGAAGGCGCAAGCGTCGCCGATATCTCCGCGGGCCTGGCCTATTCCGTCATCAAGAACGCGCTGTTTAAGGTGATAAAACTTTCGAATCCCGGCGACCTTGGAAAAAATATTGTCGTGCAGGGCGGAACTTTTTACAATGACGCTGTACTGCGCAGTTTTGAAAAAATATCGGGGCTGGAATGTGTTCGGCCAAATATCGCCGGTATTATGGGCGCTTTCGGCGCAGCGCTGATTGCCCGCGAACGCTATGAAAGCGGCGCTAAGACAACCATGCTCTCGATTGATGCAATTAACGAACTGACCTTTGATACAAAACTGACAAGATGCCAGAGCTGTACCAACCATTGTCTGCTGACAATCAACCGGTTTTCCGGAAACCGCAGGTATATCACCGGAAACCGGTGTGAACGCGGTCTTG
This sequence comes from uncultured Roseburia sp., assembly GCA_947088675.1. Taxonomy (GTDB): domain Bacteria; phylum Bacillota; class Clostridia; order Lachnospirales; family Lachnospiraceae; genus Roseburia. Next base: position 58,544 of record CAMUHN010000004.1, on the reverse strand, counting down.
GCAAAGAAAAAAATAAAGAAAATATCCCCAATCTGTTTGAATTTAAAAACAAACGGCTGTTTGACTACAAACCGTTGTCCGCAGAGGTGGCCACGCGCGGAACGGTCGGCATCCCGCGTGTGCTGAATATGTATGAAAATTATCCGTTTTGGGCTGTCTTCTTTGAAAAGCTCGGGTTTCGCGTTGTTCTCTCGCCGCAGTCTACCCGAAAAATATACGAACTGGGGATCGATTCCATTCCGAGTGAATCGGAGTGCTACCCGGCCAAACTGGCGCACGGACATATCAACTGGCTGATTCATCAGAATGTTGATTTTATCTTTTATCCGTGCATTCCATATGAAAGAGATGAATTTCCGGATTCCAACAACCACTATAACTGCCCGATTGTCACTTCCTATGCGGAAAACATTAAAAATAATGTGGACGAGATTACGTCCGGACAGGTCAGATTCTACAATCCGTTTATGTCGTTTGCAAGCGAAGAAGCGCTGTCGATGCAGCTTGTGAAAACGTTTGGCAGCGCGGAATTCGGCATCCCCGAATCTGCAGTGCGCGACGCAGTCTCGGAGGGATACAAGGAACTTGCCGCCGTCCGCATGGAAGTGCAGAAAAAAGGCGAGGAAGTTCTTGCATATATGCAGGAGCATAACATGCGCGGCATTGTGCTCGCAGGACGCCCTTACCACACAGATCCGGAGATCAACCACGGCATACCCGAACTGATCAATTCCTACGGCATCGCAGTGCTGACCGAAGATTCCGTTTCGCATCTGCACGAAGTAGAGCGGCCGCTGATCGTTATGGACCAGTGGATGTACCATTCCCGCCTGTATGCCGCCGCAAATTTTGTCAAGACAAGGGACGATCTGGATCTGATCCAGCTCAATTCATTCGGATGCGGTTTAGATGCGGTCACTACGGACGCGGTCAACGATATTTTATCGGATTCAGGCAAAATCTACACCTGCTTAAAGATTGATGAGGTAAATAATCTGGGCGCGGCAAGAATCCGGATCCGCTCACTGATCTCGGCAATACGCGTCCGCGAGAAGAAACAGTCAAAACGAACTGTTGTGCCCTCCTCTTATCACCGCGTTGTATTTACGGAGGAAATGCGCAGAAATTATACGATACTCTGCCCGCAGATGTCTCCGATCCATTTTGAATTGTTGGAACCGGCGTTTAAAGCAGCCGGCTACCGCCTTGTCATACCGGATGTTTCGGCACGCGCCAGTGTAGACGCCGGACTGCGCTTTGTGAACAATGACGCCTGCTATCCGTCGCTGATTGTAGTAGGTCAGATGATGGCCGCCGTGTTGTCCGGCGAATACGATATGTCAAAAACAGCAATCCTGATGTCGCAGACCGGAGGAGGCTGCCGCGCATCCAATTATGTGGGCTTTATCCGGCGGGCTCTTGAAAAAGCCGGGTATCCGGATGTGCCCGTGATCTCCATTAACTTAAGCGGACTTGAATCAAATCCCGGCTTTAAACTGACGCTCCCGCTTTTGCAGCACGGGCTTTACGCCCTTGTATTCGGCGATATCTTTATGCGCTGCCTGTACGCGACACGCCCCTATGAAGCAGTCGCGGGTTCGGCCAACGCGCTGCATCAGAAATGGAAAAAAGAAGTGGTCCGCTTTATCACGCAGCCGAAAACGCTCTCGCATAAAAAATACAAAAAACTCTGCCGCGATATCATACGGGATTTTGATAATCTCGCGCGCGTCGACTTAAAAAAACCGCGTGTCGGCATTGTCGGAGAGATTCTGGTTAAATTTCACCCGGCGGCAAACAACCATCTGGTGGAACTGCTGGAGTCGGAAGGAGCGGAGGCCGTAGTGCCAGACCTGACTGATTTTCTGCTCTACTGCTTCTACAACACCGGCTTTCGCGCCGACGCGCTTGGCATGAGCAAAAAATCAAAACGATTCGGACGCATGGGCATTGCATTTCTGGAATGGCTGCGGCGCACCGCAAAAGAAGAGTTTAAAAAGAGCAGACATTTTGACGTTCCCGCACAGATCGACAATCTTGCCGACGCTGCGCGCGACATAGTCTCCGAAGGGAACCAGACCGGAGAGGGCTGGTTTTTAACCGGCGAAATGCTGGAGCTGATTGAAAACGGCACGCCAAATATCGTATGTACGCAGCCGTTCGCATGTCTGCCAAACCATGTAGTAGGAAAGGGCGTCATCAAAGAACTGCGCCACCGTTTTCCGGATTCCAATATCGTCGCGATTGATTATGACCCGGGCGCAAGCGAAGTAAATCAGTTAAACAGGATTAAACTGATGTTATCCACTGCAAACCGAAATCTGCAGGCAAACCAAAATTCAACGGCAAACTGAAATTGCAGGCAAACCAAAATTCAACGGCAAACCGGAAGTTTCCGGCGAAATAACGATCACACCCGGAAGTTTCCGGCGGGATCAATCCGACGCGAATCCGGCGCTTCCGGCAGATAAAAGCCAACCGTAAAGTATTCGCCTCTTTTTTCGGCAAAGACTTCTCCGCCCATCTTTTCGGCAAGAAGTTTTACTATGGAAAGTCCAAGCCCTGTGGAGCGTCCGCTCACAGGGCTGCCTGCATAAAAACGCGCAAAAACAAACGACTCGTTAAATTTCACGCCTTTCCTGATCTGATTTTTTACCGAAACAATAATTCTGCCGCTATGATTACTGTCCGCATACTGCACCCGCTCTTTTGCTATCACAACCGTAACTTCGCCGACTGCATATTGGAGGCAGTTTTTTAACAGATTCTGTATCATCCGTTTGAGCAGCTCCTCATTTCCCGAAGCTTTCTGATTTGCATCATGTTCCAGACGCATCGTGAGCGCATGTTCCTCAAAGACCGGAATAAAATCTGTCATCACTTCTGTGACTAGATTTACAATATTGATTCGCGAACACGATACTTCCTGATCCTGGGTACTGTAATAAGAGTATTCAAAGAACTGTCGGATACGTCCCTCCAGCTCTTTTGTATGGCGAAAGCAGACTTCCAGATATTCTTTTGCGTCATCCTGCAGCGGACTGCGCGCAAGAAGCTGCAGATACCCTTTCATCGCAGTCAGCGGTGTTCTCAAATCATGTGAAATATTTGTAATCAGACCGCGGAACTCCCGCTCTCTTATCTCCTGTTCGGCGCGCAGCTCACTTTCACGCTTTAATGTCATATTTAACAGGCGCGTCAGCTCATTTAAATTTCGTTCCCGCACTTCCAGATAAATCAGATTTTCCGCCTTTTCCTTTGCCCTCCGTTCCAGCTGACGCCGTATACTCAAAAGCTGCCTCTTCAGAAACAAAAGCCGCAGCAGAAGCAGAACGCATAAAAAACTTACCGCAACCAATGCAATCGCCATAGCAAACCTCATTTTAGTTCTGTTCTTTTAAAATTCCACAGCCCGATTCCACAGATGGCTGCGGTCCAGACAAGGCCAAGACATCCTGTTCTTATCATATCCGCCCATTCGACATGAACGGTAAGCACTTCCCGATAAAGCCCCAGCGGCGTATAACACAGAAATTCCTGCAGCGCCTGCGGCACGAGAAGTTCAATTATCCTGACGCCAAATACAAGCGCAATCATGCTAAATGCGATCGCCATACCTGTTTTTTGCAGGAAAAACCCGATAACTGCACAGACTGAGAACAGACTCATATAGGCCAGAATCCCGGAAATCACCATACCGGCAAGATACGAAATCCGACAGAGATTTCCAACCGATTCCGCCGTGCCAATCCCGTTTTCAGCAAAAACCGGAATACAGCTGCCAAACCATAACACAAGACAGAAAAACGAGCTGGCAAGCAAAAACATCGTAACTTTTGCCAGATAAACTTTTGTGCGGCTCTTCCCAAAAGAAACAGCGCCCTGTATCGTTCGGTTCTCAAACGATTCGCCGATCAGCCAGCCGGAAAGCAGGCTTACCACCAAAAGACATGCCGTGGCATCCCCCATCTGACTCATCAGATTGCCGCCGCCGTAGAGCAGATACTGATTTTCTGAATTGACATAAACGTCATACATATCATCTTTTAGCATATAAACGCCCATAAAAACAGACAACGCCGTTACAATGAGCAGTGTAATCTTTACCGCCGTTGATTTGCGGACACAAAACCACTCGCTTCTTAACAGACTAAACATTTTCTTCTCCTCCGATCACATGCATAAAATATTCCTCGAGACTTGTCTCCGAGAGTGCAAACCCGGTCACCACAACGCCGTTCTCATAGAGCGTCCTGCCGACTCGTTCACGCTCATCCAAAAGAGCGTAAAGCCTTACGCTCTGATCCGGCATTACCTTAAATTCTTGTGTGTGCAGTTTATCCTGCAGGACTGTCACAAGACGTCCGGCATCGGTGCTCTCAAGTGAAAAGTAACATTTACACCGATCATCCAGTTCCTCGTGCGTCAAAAACTGTCTGACCTCTCCGTTGTGAATGATAATATAGTCTGTTGCCGTCTGGTATAATTCCGGAAGGTTATGGCTTGAGATCAGAATCGTCTTATTTTCTGTTTCGCACAGACGTTTGACCAATCTGCGTATCTCAATCACCCCTGCAGGGTCCAGACCATTGATCGGCTCGTCCAGCATCAGAAGCTCCGGGTTTCCGACCAGGGCCGCTGCGATTCCAAGCCGCTGCTTCATGCCAAGGGAGAAATGTTTCACCTTTTTCTTCCCGGTATCCGAAAGACCGACCAGCGCAAGAAGTTCTTTCTCCATCTCATAATTCGGCAGCCCTTTCATCAAAAATTGCAGATGAATATTTTCTTTTGCTGTCATACTGCCGACAAAGGCAGGATTCTCAATCAGTGTGCCAATCCGTCTCCCCTCGCTGCCTCTGGCCTGATTGCCGTTTTTTCCAAACAGGAAAACTTCCCCCTCGGTCGGAAACCCAAGACCTGCAACCATCCGCATCAGCGTAGTCTTTCCCGCCCCGTTTTTCCCGATCAGCCCGTAGATCCTTCCCCGTTTCAGCTTCAGGTTTACCTTATGTAACGCCTGCTGCGTTTTATAACGCCTGGAAAGGTTCCTTGTCTCCAGAATCACATCTTCCATAAAATACTGCTCCTCCTTATCTGTCTGAACTATTTTTCTATTGTTACTGCTTTCGATAAGAAGTATAGTCGGCAAATGTTTGGAAATTGTCAGGAAAAATAAAAAAATGGTAAAGAAACTGTAAAGTTTTACGGATTTTTGTTCAGACGATATCCAAGTCCCCAGACAGTCTCGATATAATTCTCATACCCATACGCTTTTAACTTTGTCCTCAGATTGCTGATATGCGTCTTAATGACATTGTCGTCTCCCAGATACTCGCCGCCCCAGATCGTCTCATACAGATTTGCTTTTGAAAATACTTTGTTTGGATGCTCCAGGAAAAGCTCCATCATCCGATATTCCTTTGCTGTCAAATCAAGCTTTGTCTCCTCTGCGGATATGGTTTTGGCCTCCCTGTCAAGCACCAGATTTCCATATGTAAGCTGCTTTGCCGACTCTTCTTTCCTGCACCGCCTTAAATTGGAGACGACTCTGGCCACCACTTCACCAAGATCAAACGGCTTTGTAATATAATCGTCGGCTCCCAGCGTTAAAAGATCAATCTTTGTGCGCACCATATCTCTGGCAGAAATAACAATCACAGGCGTATCGCATTTTTCACGCAGCCTGCGAAGCACCTCGTCCCCGCTGAAATATGGCAGCATCAGATCAAGCATAATCAGGTCAAACGCTCCGTTTTCCGCCATATGAAGCCCTTCCATTCCATCAAACGCTGACGTCGTCCTATAGCCCTCTTCCTTTAAGGTCTGCGCAAGCAGTCTGTTGACATCTTTTTCGTCTTCGATTATTAAAATATGTTCCACTGCAACCCCTCCGGATTCCATTTGTTTTCGCTTTGCGAATGAGATTTTCCCACTCTCAGATTTCCGCTATTCCTTTATCTCATCAATATCCGCCAGATTTACGTCCAGATTGTGAAGCAGAGCTTTCAGAAAAAGATATTTCTTTTTCAGTTTGGCATATGTTTCTTTCGCATTCTCTTTTTTGGCCAGCGCCATATATTCCTGTATATCGCTAAATTCGCCCATGGCAGTTTTCATGATTCCGGCATTATTCATTTTCTGCAATCCCTCCATCGTATTCCTTTCCGTCCCTGTAAAACTCCAATGAAACCAGCAGCGAAAGCGGTATCTGCGTTCCGTCAAGAAATATAACCTTTCTGTTATACAGGTCAACTTTTTTTACCCGGCCGCGGCAGGTAAGATAGCTGCCGCCGCTCTTTCTGGCATCCGGTTTAAAACAGACTGCCTCTATCTGCGGCATCTCTGTGATATGTTCGATGACAGCCCTAAGACAGGCATCCATCTGTTCCCTTGTTTCCTCGTCCGGCTGCCTAAACTGCTCGGTCAGCCTTCCCGTCTCCCTGATCGCATCCTCGTGACCGGTCAGAGCTGCAAACGGTGAAAACTGCGCCGCACGGTCTGACAGAGCCATTCTGGGATGATATTTTGACACATGATGCGGCAGATTCATGATATCGTCATATTTATGAATTTCTTTTTCGTTCACGCACGGTGCCCTCCGATCTGATCATTGCGTTTGATCGCCGTAGCGCCCTCCTGCAGGTTCATTCCTTTTAACACAGCGTTTTTTCCGTACTTTTTTTTCACTGCCAGCATGGCCTCCTGGAGCTTCCGCTCTTTGGCAATCTTTGCCTCCTCTTCCCTTCGTTTTTTTTCTACTGCCTGATAATCGGTAAACAAATCCAGCTGCTCAAACGTCGGCTCTCTCTGCTGCGCTTCATCCGCAACATGGTTTGCCGTCAGCGTAATACGGCGAATCCACAGTCCTTCGTTTACGATGCGCTCATAAAGGCCGATAACCGCTTCCGTAATCAAATGCGAGGAAGAAGTCAGTCGTTCCAGATTAACCGAACCATGCGCATGTTTCGGCACTTTTCTTCCATATCGGTCCAGCGTAACCTCTCCGTCATAATTATTTTTTTGTTCCGGCCTGGTTAAATTCTCCCTGTCATACCCGATCGTTAAAACCACCTGGTCTGTCACCAGTTTCTTTTCGACCAGGTCAAGCGAGAGCAGTTCCGCCATTTCCCGCACCACCAGTTTTGCCTTTTCAAAATCATAGGGATACGGCAGAACCTGTCCGGAACAAAGGCTGCTGCTCTGCGGTTTATAGGCCCTGATCAGTTCTATCGTGACTGGCTCATACCCCCATGCATGATCAATCAGAAGTTCGGCATTCACTCCAAACATCCGGTATAACATATCCTCATTCCGATAATCGTTTGGACCGCCAAGAGAACATCTTGCGATATCCCCCATGGTGTAGATTCCTGCCTCATGCAGTTTTTTCTGATAGCCATACCCGACTCTCCAGAAATCGGTAAGCGGCGTATGGTTCCACAGTAATCTTCGGTAACTCATCTCGTCCAGCCTGGCGATACGCACTCCATTGGAGTCGGGGGAAGCGTGCTTTGCCAGAATATCCATCGCAACCTTGCACAGATACAGATTTGTCCCGATTCCCGCCGTCGCCGTAATCCCCGTCTCTGTTAAAACATCTGCGATAATCTTTGACGCAAGTTCTTCTGGCTCCATGCGGTAAATATTCAGATAATGCGTGACATCCAGAAAAACCTCGTCAATGGAATAGACGTGCATATCCTCCGGCGCAATATAGTTTAAATAGATATCATAAATCTTCGTACTGTATTCGATATAAAAAGCCATACGCGGCGGCGCAATCACATACGAAACCGAAAATTCGGGATGCCGCAAAAGCTCTTTCGCATCATAGGAAGCGCTGACAAACTGCCGTCCCGGCGCGCGGTTTCTCCGCTCCCTGTTGACCTCTTCCACTCTCTGTATTACCTCAAACAGCCTTGCCCGTCCGGAAATCCCGTATGCTTTTAGCGACGGCGAAACGGCAAGACAGATTGTCTTTTCTGTCCGCCCGGCGTCCGCAACCACCAGATTCGTTGTCAGAGGATCAAGCTGACGCTCTACGCATTCTACCGAAGCGTAGAAAGATTTCAGGTCGATCGCTATATAAATATGATTTTCTTCGCTTGCTTTCCTGTCCATTGTTCCTATTATCCCACATTGGCAAAATTTTAACACGCTTTTTCAAAACAAATGATCAACTGCTTAACAAAAAGGAATGGTCTTAAAACAAGCAGCCATTCCCTTTTCTTTCATCATTTTTGTCGGTTTTCGATTTCCCATGCCCATTTCTTCCTGTCCTCTTCTCCGATTTCACGAAGCACACGACACGGATTTCCAACCGCCACCACATTTGCCGGTATATCTTTTGTAACCACGCTGCCGGCGCCGATTACGGTGTTATCTCCGATTGTAACGCCCGGAACCACAACCGCTCCGGCGCCAATCCAGCAGTTTCTTCCGATATGAACCGGCCTGTTATACTGGTACAGTTCCTCCCTCAGCTTTGGTTCAATCGGATGCGCCGCCGAGGCAATCGTCACGTTCGGGCCGAACATCGTATAGTCGCCCACATAGATATGCGTATCGTCCACCATCGTCAAATGGTAATTGGCATAGACATAATTTCCAAAATGCACATGGCTGCCGCCAAAATTTGCATAAAACGGCGCCTCGACATAACAGCCGTCCCCGCATTCTGCAAGAATTTCATGCAGCATTGCCTCCCGCGCTTTCGTCTGAGACGGTTTTAACAGATTATATTCGTACAGACGATCCTGTAGTTTTAACTGTTCCGCCATCAGTTCCTGATCCTGCGGCAGATATAATTCTCCTGTGTGCAATTTATCTTTGACAGATCCCATTCTTTTCTCCCTCCCATTCTCTTTCCGTTTTACGGGTCAAAAGTTCATGCCTGTTCCTGTCAGCGCAATGGACATAAACTTTCGGCTCTGGTATCGTATTATATTTTTTGCAGAATTACAAGTATCGTACCGCCGCATACCATCCCCTGCCCTGCCGCATCATCTGCAGTCAGCTGCAGCCTCTTTTGAACGAATGATCCGCCCTTTTGGAGTAACGTAAGCGCTTCCCGGCGGATTTCATGCTCCGCCGCTCCCCCTCCAATCGTTCCGACCAGGCTGCCGTCTTCTAAGACCAGCATTTTCGTTCCGACTTCCCGCGGAGCAGAGCCGTGTTTTTCCACGATCGTACAGAGCGCCATCTCTTTCCCCTCCCCTTTTTCTCTGGTCAGATAAGCCAAAAGCATGGCATCGTAAGTTCCGATTCTCTTTTCCCGGTTCTTTGTCCAAATGATCTGGGCCATCACAGATATGGCTATTTCCTCCGGCGACTCTGCGCCGATTGCAAGTCCAATCGGCGCATGAATCTGCTTTAACAATTGCTCCGGCACGCCCTCTGTGCGCAATTGCTCTTTCACAGCGTCTGCGCGCGTTCTGCTGCCCATCATTCCGATATAGGCATGCGCCTTTTTTACAGCGATACGCAGGCACCCGATATCATACTGATGCCCTCTTGTCACAATCACAAAATAAGTGTCGCGGCTTTTGTCCACCCGCTTTAGCGCCGTCTCAAATGACTCACAGCACACCTCATCCGCGCCGGCTGCTTTTGCAGTCTGTGCAAACGATTCCCGGTCATCGATTGCCGTGACAAAAAAACCGAGACGTTTTCCCAATGCGATGATCGGCACAGAGACATGGCCTGCACCGCAGACAACCAGATTCTTCCTGCCTCCAATTTTTTCACAGAAAACGCTGCGGCCATCCATCGAAATCAGTCCGCTTTTTTCTGCATCATAAAACTGCTGTGCGTGTTTCGAAAAAAAAGCGTCAGGGGAACTGCAAAAACGCAAAACACGATCTATCCAAAGCGCCTGTTCCCCGGCATTTCGCCCTTCGATAACAGTCGCAAGCACACAGTCCGCATCTTTTGGACGGCTTGCAATCGTCCCAAAAAGATTTGGAGGAATACACGCTGCCCTCTCCCCCACAGCAATTCGTCCGCCTTTTAAAACGACGGCAAATACGCCCTGCGTCGGCATAATGCATTCGCCCATCTTTTTATAAATTTCACAGTGGCTGTGGCACTCTTTACCGATCTGCGTGATTTCGAGCAGCACTTCCCCGCACAAAACTCTGGTACCGAGCGGCAGACGGGCAAAATCATATCCCTCTATCACCAGATTTTCACCAAACGCCCCGTAGTCAACCTCCGCTCCGCGCTCCCGGAATGCCTGTATTGTTTCGAAAGACAGCAGGCTGACCTGCCTGTGCCAGTTTCCTGCATGCGCATCCCCGCGGATGCCCCAGTTCTCCACAAAATCTGCCCATTCCACCGGCGTCTTGTTCGTACCCCTCTTCTCACTGATACAGACCGCTTTCACTGTCCCCACTTTCAACCTCCATGCCGCAGCTTCGCTGCGACTCATATCTGCGCGGAGAATCCAACGCCATACATGGCGTGTTTTTGGGATTCTCTGGTGTGAGACTTAGAACTTCTTAGCGAAACGCCCGCTGGCGTGAGTTTTAGAAGTTCTTCTCACACTAACCTCCAATTGAAATCATAGCTCCCTGTTCCGTGATCTTTTCCGGTTCCAGAAAACTATGTTTTTTCGGTTTCTCATAAATCGCCTGTTCCATCATCCGGATCAGTTCCCGCTCACCGGCGCCGCGCTCTAATGCTTCCCGCAAATCGACGCCATCCCGATAGGAAAGGCACAGTTTCAGCTTCCCTTCCGCTGTCAGCCGAATCCGGTTGCAGGTTTCGCAAAAAGGATGACTGACTGCACGTATCAGTCCGATCGGATGACGCAGTTTTTCAAACCTGTAATATGCGGCAGGACCTGCCCCAAAACTGAGCTGATCTATGCGCTGCGCCTTACCATAGTGTTCCTGCAGGAACGAAATCAGATCCGTCTTTTCCTCCGAAACAAAATTTTTTCCATATCCGACCGGCATCATCTCGATAAACTTAAGGATAAGCCCTCTCTGCTGTGCAAAACGAACCAGCTCTCTGCCATCCGACTGCCGGCCCCACACTGCATTTAATCTGACAAAAAGGCCCGCCGACTGCGCAGTCTCTATCCCCGCTGTCACCTGTTCCAATGCGGCATGTCCGGTCAGCCATTGAAAGTAAGACGGATCAAGCGTATCCAGGCTGACGTTTACCGCATCTACGCCTGCCTCCTTTAACTCTTTTGCAAATCCGGCAAGCAGAACGCCGTTCGTCGTAATTGTGACGGCCGTCGTGTCAGGAAACGCCCTGATTGCCGCGGCAAGCCGCACAATCCCCGGACGTAACAGCGGCTCTCCCCCGGTCAGTTTAAACTGCGTAATCCCAAGCGCTGCAGCAGCTTTTGCCACGCAAAAAATTTCCGAATCCGATAACAGTTTTTCGGAAACCTCACGCTGCTCTCCCGGCGGCATACAATATCTGCAGCTTAGATTACAGCTTTTGGTGACGGAAATTCTCATATAATTTATCGTTCTTCCATAACGGTCGTTCATTTCACCAGCCTTTTCCAAATCCGCAGTCCGGAAAACGGCAGACTTCACAGGATAAGCATAAACCGCCTTCTCCGAGCATCGCAATTTCTTCTGCCGTAATCGGATCGTCCGCCATAATTCTCGGCAGCACCAGGTCAAAAACGGTGCGCTTTGCGTACATAACGCATCCCGGCAGCCCCATAATCGGGACCGTCCGGTCTTTCGCACGAAAATAAGAGAGCATAAACATCGCTCCCGGCAGTACAGGCGCTCCGTAGGTGACAATATCCGCCCCTGTATTCTTTATGGCAAGAGGCGTCTTATCATCGGGATCGACGCTCATACCGCCGGTACAGACAACAAGCTGCGCTCCGCCTGCAATCGCTCTGAGGATACCGGCAGTTATTTTTTCCGGATGATCGTCAAATACTTCCTGAAAAATGATTTCGGCCCCAAACTCTTTTAATTTATCCATCACAACCGGCGTAAACGTATCGGTGATCCTGTTATAATAGATCTCATTTCCGGTCGCAAGAACTGCCGCTTTTTTCTTTAAAAACGGTTTGACCGAAAAAATCGGCCCTCCGCCGCAGGCCGTCTTTGCCCGCTCCATTTTATCCTTTTTGATCAGCAGCGGAATAATACGCATCCCCGCAAGCTTATCCCCTTTTCGAACCGGCGTATTTCCATGCCTTGCGGCAATCATCATCTCCCCGAAAGAATTGATGCGAAAGAGTTTCTGTCTGTCTGTCTGAAACAGTCCGTCACAGTCCGCAAACGCCTCTATTTTTCCTTCTTTTACCTCTCCATGATAAATATGCTTATTTTTACACAGTTCATACAACTGATTCGCTGCGTCGTTTTCATGGAGCATTGTACTGTCATTTTCCCAAACGTAAATGTGATCCTTTCCGATACCAAGAAGTACAGGGATATCCTCCTCCGTAATAATGTGGCCTTTTCGAAACACAGCGTCCTTTGTCACGCCCCGGATAATCTGCGTTACATCGTGGCACAAAATATGGCCGACTGCATTTTTTGTCTCAATCTGCTTCATACAAATACCTGCCGCTTTTTCCGCCGTCTTTTTCCAGAAGGCGTATGTTTGTGATCTCCATAGAACGGTCTATGGATTTACACATATCGTAAATGGTCAAAAGCGCTACGCTGGCTCCCGTCAGCGCTTCCATCTCAACACCTGTCTTTCCGATACAGGCGACGGTACAGACTGCGCGGATACTGCATGTCTTTTTGTCCGTCTCAAAATCAACCGCACACCTGGAAAGCGCAATATTGTGGCAAAGTGGAATCAGCTGCGCATTTTTCTTTGCCGCCATAATCCCGGCAATCCTTGCGACAGAAAGCACATCCCCTTTTTTCACGGAATGATTTTCGACTGCAAGGAATGCCTCGCTGTTTAAGCGGATTGTCCCCTCCGCTTTCGCGACTCTGCAGGTATCTTCCTTTTGGTGGATATCCACCATAACGGCGTTGCCGTTTTCATCAAGATGCTGGAGACGTTCCATTTTTCTTTTTTCGTCCGTTTTTACAGTTTATAATATAGGCCGGCGGGACATTCCTGTTCTCTTTTTTCAATGAAATTTTTGCAAAATATTTTCGAAATAACGGCAGTTTTAATCTGGTATACTGAAATGTAATAAAAGAACCTCCGGCCGTCAGGCATCTGCGGCATTCTCTTAAAATACGGTCGGATGTCTCTTTTGGCAGACTGGCAAACGGCAGACCGGACAGAATATAGTCGGATCTTGAAAAACCGTATTTTGCAAGACAGGAAGCCAATTTTTCCGCAGAATCGTGTATGATATGCACATTCGGAATGGAACCGTATTTATCATTTAATGTGCGGTAAAACGCGTCGTTGATCTCAAAGACCAGATAGACGGTTTCATCACGCTTTGCCTTTACCACTTCTTCCGTAAATACGCCGGTCCCGGCGCCAAGCTCCGCGATACATCTTGCTTTGCAAAAATTCACGTCTTCGACCATCTTTTTTGCAAGATGCTTCGAACTCGGTTTTACGGCTCCCACACTCCTTGGGTGCAGCAGATACTGTACAATAAAAGACATGTTCTCTCCCCTTTCCTGTAACGTCACTGTGGCCGGATGGTCACAGAAAATTTTATAAATCCATTTTATTATTATGGCACACTCCTTTGCAGTTGTCAATTTCTGCACTTTTCTCATTTTTTTCAGACGACCACCCGCTGTGCCCGTTCACCGATCCGGCTTAGAATATCATTTGTGATCGTGCCGCAGCGTTCGGCCAGATCGCAGACTGAAATCTCCTTTTCCCGGGAAATTCCAATGACCACCGCAACGTCTCCGGCGCGCACATCTGTAATTTCGGTCACATCGACAAGCGCCTGATCCATGCAGACCATACCGACCACAGGCGCGGCACTGCCGCGGATTAAGACAGCCCCCTTTCCGTTTGAGAGCGCACGTGGAAAACCGTCTGCATAGCCGATCGAAAGAGCCGCTATTTTCATCGTGCGCTCTGCCCTGAAAGAAAATCCGTATCCGGCCGTCTCACCCGCATAAATTTCTCTGACGGACGCAACCCTTGTCTTAAGCGAGAGTACCGGTTTTAGCTTTTCTCTCCACTCCTCCGTATCATTGCCTGTGCTCAGCACACCGTAAAGCGCAATTCCGACTCTTGCAAAATCGCCTGCAAGCGCAGGATAATTGAAAACGCCATAGCTGGCCTGCATATGCACTTTTGGCTGCCGGACCCCATGTTCTTTTAACTCGTCCAGCACGTTGGCAAAATGTATGGCCTGCTGCATCGTAAACTGCCGATTGGCTTCGCCTTTTTCCTCATCTGCGGACAGATGTGTATAAATGCCGTCCACAATCAGATTTTTGATCCGAAAAATCTGAAGAATCTCCTCCGTATTTTCCCATCGCTCTCCAAGACGATGCATTCCGGTGTCAATTCCGATATGCACATGGAGCTTCTTTCCATACCGCTTTAGCTGTTTCGCATAGTCAGCATCCACCACTGTCTGTGACAGGCAGTATCTGCGCAGCAAACCAAACTGCATCGGATGCGTGTAACCCAAAACAAGTATCTCCCCGCCAATCCCGGCGCGGCGCAGCCTTACCCCCTCACTGGCACATGCCACACAGAACGCATCGACTCCCATACGGCGCAAACAGGACGCAGTCTCAACATCTCCGTGTCCGTATGCATTGGCCTTTACTGCGGGCATCAATTTACAATTCTCCGGCAGAATGTTTTGAATAAAAGTAACATTATTTCCAAGCGCTTTCGAATCGATCTCCACCCATGTCCTGCACTTTTTCAATTTTTGTTTGTCCTGTTCTTTTTTCTTTCTGATACGGCGCAGTACGACTGCAATCACATACGAAACTGCATACGACAAAACTGCGGTCAGAACAAACTGGACAAGGCTGTTTTCCGCCATCACAGACAATCCGCTTACTTTCGCGGCTAACCGCAGTACGACAATCATTGCCGGATGAATGATATAAATACCAAGTGAAACGGTACGCTGCATCCAAAAATCCTTTTTCTTTCTGCATGGCCACAAGAGCAGCATCTGATAGAAAAATAATACTGACGGTATCAGCAGCGCATACATACTGTCATGGCGCTGCATTTTAAAACAGCGCAGCGTGAAAGCCTCCGCTGTCATCAGAAGAAACGATACCGCAAAACAGACGCAGGCAATAAATCTTTTTTTACGAACGGTTACACTGCCAAAGTACGTTCTACAACGTCCTGCATAAACGCCGCACAGAAAAAAAACAGGCGCCATAAACAAACCGTTCCTCGTATACGACCAGATCGAAAAACCTGCTTCGTAAACCAAAGCAGCTGCCGGGATTTTCTCTGCCAGTCCGTAATAACTGTCACCGAATAATCCGGCCAGATACAACAGTCCTGCCGCCGCATACATGCCGCGAATCGAAAGAAATCGCTTTAACAGACAAAGCAGTAAGATGCCGATCATACATGCCGGAAAATACCACAAATGATAAAATGTGCCGTCAAATACAATCATTTTAAACAGCGAATATATGCTCAGATTCTTATAATGTCCGGCGTAAATGCCAATCGGAAGATACAATAGTATGGAAATGCCATATAATATCCCCATTTTTTTCAGATATTTTCCAATTTTCACAAACGGTTCCCATGTACCGGTCAGGTAATCGGACAGCACAAACTGACCTGTAATCAGAAAAAAGAACGGAACCGCAATACGTGCAAGCACTCTTGTCAGAAAAAAATCTGCCGAATCACTAAATACAGCAAACGGCGACGTATGAATCGCCACAACAAGAATCGCCGCCGGAATACGAAAATTGTCTATCCCGGCATAACTATTTTTTGCCTGCATCCGACCCCTCCCCCAACGCCTGTGCAATAATTTTGTCCAAAACTTCTCCAAACGCTAAGCCGGCCGCTTTCATCATCGCGGGATAACGGCTGTGCTCCGTAAAGCCGGGTATTGTATTCACCTCATTAAACACAACCTCCCCCTCGGGCGTCAGAAAGAAATCGACCCTTGCAAAGCCGCTGCAGCCAAGTGCCCGATATATCTTTTTTGCACACATCTGAATCCTGGCCGCCATTTCCCGCTCAATTCTGGCCGGCACATGGATTGCCGATGTTTTCAGTGTATACTTCTCCGTAAAATCAAAAAAACCTCCTGACAGTTCAATCTCGTCCACTTCCCCGACGAGAAGTTCACGTCCGCCGAGCACGGCGCAGCCGACTTCAAATCCTGTAATTTCTTCTTCCACAATGACCTGGTCATCATAGGAGAATGCCAGCGCTATGGCAAAAGATAACTGTTCCTCCGTGACGACTCTTGTAATCCCGTAGGAAGATCCTGCCCTCACCGGTTTCACAAACACAGGATATCCTGTACTCTCCGCAAAAACAGCCGCTTTCCGACTCTCCTTTCTGTCCGCAAGCACAAGCGCCCTCGGCACACGGACTCCCGAAAGACGCGCCAGTTTGTGTGCCCGGTCCTTGTCCATACATAGCGCTGAGGCAAGTACGCCGCATCCTGCCAGCGGAATGCCGGCAAGTTCGGCAATTCCCTGTACCGTACCGTCCTCTCCGCCCTTTCCGTGCAGCACCGGAAATACCAGATCAACCGGAATGCCGCCCACCTGACCGTTTTTCTCAATTAACAGCAGTTTATGATCGTTCCGGTCTGGCGATAATACAGCCGGAATACAGTCCGTATCATTACACCAGGTATCCTCTCTGATCTTCTCCATATCTCCGGTATAATAAAACCATGTTCCCTGGTTTGAAATACCGGTTGGTACAACGCGATACTTTTCACCGTCCAGATTTTTGATCACCGCATATGCAGATTCCAGCGAAACACTGTACTCCGGGGAAACGCCCCCAAAAACTACCAGAATGTTTTTCTTCTCCATCTCTTCCTCCTCCTGCTCATTTACAACACAGACCCGGATTTCTGCATCCGCACATTTCATGCAGCAAAAAATGCCCTGTTGTGTTCACATCTTTCATTTTAACAAAACAGGGCATGATATACTTTTATATTTCCTTTTGATTTTCTTACAATATCATGATTAAAATCATACGATTTTCTTATGACAGGAAAACGGCACAGAAAACAATGTACACTCCTTTCCGCTCTCTTCCGTAATTGTATGGAAGCAACCGATTTATAAAAATTTAATCATTTTAATTCTTCCTTTTTTGTGGTTAAAAAATATTGCTATTTTATCCAAAATATGATAAACTAAATTAAGTTTTTATTATTATAAATAATCTGTTTGAGTAATACTGTACTGTCTATTCGATAAAACAGACTGATCTCCCAGTCTGATTTCCATAAAATAACTGGTTGTAATCGAACCCCCCTGTCCGCCATCCGGTTTTTGGGTGTTTTCGTTCCTACATAAAATTACCTTACACGCTTATCAAAGGAGGACAGAAAGATGAACGCGGAATTCATTGGCAGCATTTTAAAGAAGGCCAGAAAAAAACAAAAATTAGACATGAAAGAAGTGGCGGCAGAATTACACAGGCAATCCATCGACGTAGCGATCAAAACGATTTACGGCTGGGAAAACGGTCAATCCTATCCAAGAATTGATATTTTTCTGAGTCTGTGCAAATTATACGGCATTACAGACATTCTGAGCGAATTTGGATATAATGAAACAAGCGACCTGATCTTAACCGACCATGAAAAAGAACTGGTTCTCGCTTACAGAAACCTGCCAAACCTGCAGCACCCTGTCAATGTCATACTAAATATCGGCTGACTGGATTTTACAGACAAACCGGCGCAGAATATGTGAAACCATAATTTTTAACAGGTTCTGCAGCCGGTATTTTTTCGACTCTCCTGCAGAGTTAAAACTGATAATGATTACTGCAGCTGCATTCGAACGCGGCTGTTTTTTCTTTTCGGAAAGACAAAGGGATCGGATATACATCCGATCCCTTTGTCCGATACCGGCCGCTTTACAAAAACTGCCTGCCGTTTACTTTTTCTTTACCGTTGCTTTCCTGTTAAGACCTGCGCTCTGAAATTTCTTTTTGTATTCTGTCACTTTCTTTTTCGGCACTTTCACCTGCGCCTTTTTATCAGTCCCTTTGAAAGCTTTCTTTCCTACCGTCTTTATTTTTGTGGAACTGATTGTAATTTTTTTCAGTTTGGAACATTTTTCAAATGCGCTCTTTCCAATTTTCGTCAGACCTGAACCAATCGTAAGCGAACTCAGCTTCTTATCGCCGTAAAATGCTTTCGCTCCGATTGAAGTCACTTTATTCGGAATCGTAACTTTTGTCAATGAGGTACATCCCAAAAATGCATTGTCTCCAATCGTTTTCACATTTTTGCCAAGCGTAAGGTTTTTCAGCCCCGAACAGTTTTCAAACGCTCCTTTTCCGATGGTCTGCGCCTGATCGCCTGTTTTAAATGCTGTTATCTTCTTACACTTTGCGAATGCACCTGCACCGATTTTAGTCACTGCGCCTTTTATTTTAACTGTCTTTAAATTCTTACAGTTCAAAAATGCATTGTCACCGATTACCGTAACATTTTTTCCAAGCTCTGCTGTTTTCATTGTACTGTTATTTTTAAATGAATTTTTCCCGACAGACGTCACCTTATAATCCACGCCCTTATAGGTCACGGTATCCGGCACTTTCACTGTCTGCGCTTTACTCGTAGTACCTGTAAATTCGACCGTCGGATTGGCTCCTGCAGTCTTAACGATAAAATTATCTTTCCCGGACGGAATTTTGTTTCCGACAGGTTCCGTTACAACAGGAGGTTTCTCTTCCGGATTCTCAGACGGTTTATCCCCTGGATTCTCAGACGGTTTATCCCCTGGATTCTCGGATGGCTTTTCCGTCGACGTATCGTCCGGATCTTCCGGCAGTTCTGTTCTCTCGCCGAGCAGCGCTGTATACAGTGTAAGCGCACCGCCAGACTTTCCACCTGTCTTTGCAATACAGCTTTCGATACCACCGACCGGAATTGGATCACCGACATTCTCTGCTTTTACCTGGTTAAAATAGACAATATCGCTGTCCTTTAATTTCTTCTCATTTGCATTGCGTTTCAGTACAAGAACAATCACATCCGACTGCGCGTCATAGGACGGAACCGTAATCAACGCATTTCCGCTGCTGATTGTAACAGATGCGCCCGGCGTACTTTCCTCGGTAATTTCATCCGAATCAAGTTTTGTGACAGGAAAGACGCAAATCCTATCTTTGTCTTTCTCAAAATCTGCCGGGATATCCATACCGACCACAACTGTATTTTCGCCTGTTTTCAGCGAATCCCCATACAGCTGCCTTGTCTTTACCGCTTTGACGGCGCCGCTCTCATCAAAAATCTCAGTGACAAATGTCACTTCATCTGCATAAAAGAAATTCTTATCAACTGTAATGTTTACAATCCTTCTCAGATCCTCACTGATCCCTATGCCTGTCACGGCAAAAATATCGGAAGATATTATCGAAAATCTAACACTTGCATAGATCCCTGATTTCTTTGCGATCGCCCGCACATAGACATCCTGTGCGTCCACGGTTGCATCAATGGAAATCACACCCTCGCCGTTCATCGTAATCTTACTGTCTTCTAACGGATACTGGTTATCGGCATCATAGAGCTTATATTCAAAAGCTGACGTATCCGGATTCTTCATCTCCAGACCTTTCCACAAAAGCTGTGAGGAAACCTGTACCGTATTGCCGGCAAACACCTGCGCGGCATCCGCAGAAATACTGATATCCGTAGGAGCAGGTGTGAGCATGCGCAGATTATCATATGCCGTGCCGACATTAAAATTCACAAATGCCGTCGGCTCGTCATTCCTCTGGTTCACATCCTGCAGTATCTTTCTCTTCGAGAGGTCGATTTCTCCATTCTCATCATAAAAATCAAAGATGATATGCGCATAACTTTTCTGTTTGCGGATTAACGTGATATGATACCAGTCGTCGGTTGTAATCTCGCCTTTTTCGCTATAATAGGTAAAGCTGCTGCCGCCGGTCTGTACCGCAAGCCTGCCGTCACGATAGATCACGCAGGTATTTAATTTACCCGTTTTTGCCGGCTGAAAGCCCGCACCTTCCGCTGTGAACCGAATATCCATATCAACGACAACATCGCTTGCCGTCTCTTTGATTTCTCCTGACTTATAACCGCCCGCCGTCACCTTATATGCCGAGGTGCCGTCAACTGACTGCACAAATTCCGTTCCGGTGCGCGGCGTCTCACAGTTTTCTGCAAACAGAAGACTGTCTAACGCCCCGTCCTCTCCGTTCTCTAATGCACTGCTGGATTTTACATGAATCTTATATGCACCCCGCACCGCATCGGTCGGATCTGCCGCGCGAATGGTAAGATCCTGTGATATTGCACGTTCCGTTACCGTAACTACACCGTTCTCTACTGAGATCCACTTTAAGTCTTCTCCGATTTTACGCATATTGTCGGCATCGCAGACATACCAGATCAGATCATCCGCCGTCAGCGAAACGTCCGCCCCCGCTTTTTTTGCAGAAGCCGTAATCGTAAGCGGCTCCTCGGAGCTTACATAATCCCTTTCCGCCGAAAGCGTCAGGCTGTCAAATTTCACACTGCTTAAATCCACCGCTTCAATTGTAATCTGCATCTGATCATAGACGCCGGCTGCCGTCTCCGCTTTTACATAGATTGTCTGTGCCGCCGCATTCAGTCCTACCGAAAGCAGACCGCCGTTACTGATACTGATCTCGTCATCTGAAATCACCGCTCCGTTTTCATCACAGACAGACCAGGTTAACATTGGCGTTGTAAGCGGCGCATCATTTCTGGACGCACTGCAGGCGAACTGAAGCGCATTGCCTGCTTTCAGATTTGTTTTGTCATCCTGAGAAGTTACCGTAAGTTTATCCGGCGCTATACTCGTAATCTTTAAGTTGTCAACGCTGATGCCCGGATCTACGCACCAGTGGTTTGCACCGCCGGAAAGATTATTTCTGGATCCGGCATTTGCCTGTCTATGAATCAGCTTTTTCTCCTGATTCTCTCCATACTCATACAAAAACAGCGTGATATCCGTACTCGCATTGTAATGTCCGATCAGTTCCACATGATACCACTTCTGCGGATCTATCTCACACAAATCGGTAAATTTGTCGCCGCCCGTCTGCAGTGCAAACCAGGATGTCGTCACCTCGTCCTTTGTCACATCATGGCGCACCATCTGCGTTCCCTCGTTCCTGGATTTATTTCTTGGTCTTGCGCCGAATTTATCCCGGCCAAAGAGAATATCAGCCTCCCATAAAAGATCCTGTGTTGCATTATCGGCCAATCCCGCAAAATCAGCGATCCATTCTGTATGATTGGTCAGATACGGTGTTCCGTCCGGTGAAAGTTCTCCCTCGCCGGGACTTAAATTCACTTTTTCGGTTTTATTCGCTCCATCCAATTTATAAGTACAGGAAACCTCTGTCTGTGTATTTCCGTCAATATACGAAAGCACTTCGTCGCCTGCCGGCGCTTCTTCCGTCATAAATACCCCGTCCGTCTCAAATCCGGACTGTGCCGCCGTACCATATGTAACCTCAAATACTTTATTCTGTGTATCCGTTTCCACCGTTACGCCCGGGATTTTTCCGATCACTGCCGAAAGCTCCGCCAGAAGCGTAGTCTTTGCAGTATTTGTGGTAACGCCAAAGTTCGTCAGATTTCGCTCGCCGTTTGTAAATACAACTGTCGAAACATTTGCAAGTTCAATTTTTGTCTCTCCTGCATCGACTGTCAGCAGCGGAAGCTGGCCGCCCTCGCTGATAAAGTAATCAGGAAGCGCCCCCTCTGTTGCGAAAGTATAGGATAAATTTACACCTGCCGCTCTCAGCGCATCCAAAATCGGACCGACCTCCGCCACTACGCCGGTGCTGTTATCCGGTTTATACGGTCTGTCTGTAAACGAAACGGCCTTACCGCCTACCTTTACCTCATAATAATCTTTCGCATCTTCGCTTGCGGTATAAACGTTTTTGTTCTCCCCGTCAAACACTGCGGTAAACGCGCCGCCAAGCGCTTTCATTGCCGGAGCCGTCTCCGGAGGCACGACATCCGGAACCTCCCCCTGCGCAAACGACTGCTGCTTTGTCGTCGTAAGTCCGCCGTCCAGTTCAAATGCTTTCGTCTCTACCGTAATGCTGACCGGCTGCATTCCCTCTGCCGTTGCGGTCAGCGTAAAGGATCCCGCATCACGCGTCGAGCGCAGGAACACTCTGTTGATACCGCACTCTGCAAATACATAATCTTTATGATTGACAATCCGCTCCCCGATTCCGCTGTTATAACCGCCAAGGAATACTGCCTTTGACCTGTCGCTGACGCTGAAACTGATCTTCCTCTCATCAATCGGACATACCTCGCCGTTTCCGTCTACAATTGCAACGTCCACATACATCAGGTCAGAACCGTCTGCAAGGAATCCGTTCGGCCCGAATACAGGCGTCAGCCGGATCGTCATCGGCGTTACCGTCACAATCTTATCCTCCGCCACTACTTCGTCCCTGTCATTGTATGCTTTTGCAACAATGCTTCCCTGCTTGGACGTGATGGCGGCTTTTGTAATATCAACACCCGGAAATGCATAGATACAATTGCTGTCTGCCGTCTTGTCGGTTCCGAATAATTCATCGTTGACATAAAGTTCCACTCTGGAGACAGAGGGAGAACCGATCACATAGACCGTCTTATTTGTCGGGTCACGCTGCAGCATTGTGCCGTTTCCTTCCCAGAACGTCCCGTTAAATGTCTTATCCTCGTACCAGTAATTTCCGTTTTCTTTATCGCCCTTAATATACGCCGGATAATTCCAGTGCCCCAAAATCTTTACCGCGGGAGTCTGCGACTGGATTGTAGAAATCGCATAAAAAGACTCTTTTTTCACGCGGATCGGATCAACGCGTCCTGAAGTACGGCAATTTTCCACTCCGCAATTGCGCACATGCATATTGGAATCCGACCATACCATAAGCGCTGCGCCGGAATAATAATTCTTTCCTGTGCCGCCGACACGGTTATCATAGAAATAGGAATAGTCTGCCGCCATTGTCAGCGCGAAATCTTCCTGTGTCTGATCCCAGATATCATAGCCGTCTGTCTTAGAACCGCCGTCCCCAAGCCACTTATTGACATAATCGTAATCAGGCGGCGTGTAGTCGTCCCACATACGCCGTGGCGACTCGTTTCTGTGATATTCCGTTTCAATCATCGGAATATAATTGCCTGTCGCCTCCATCGAAGCGTATGCAGCGGCATCGTGACGGTAGATCATCGTCCCGACCCACTCTGCTTCTCTGATCTGCTCTACGGAATTAATTGTCCGGCAGCCCATAAAACGGTCGCCGTTTGGATCCAGTTCTTTTCTGATCTTAGTCATCTGTTTCATATGCTGCGCAGAAATTTCGTTATTTCCAGCCTCCCAGAACAGAATGGACGGACTGTTCCGGAAATAAATTATCACATCGCGCATTGTCTCAAGACGCTGATCCCATGCGCGCCCTGTCTGGTCCCCCTCCTTGTCGCCCGCAGGACAGACAGAGACAACGCCGTATTTATCGCCTGCACGTATATCCACCGGATTCGGCGCAATATGCATCCAGCGGATCATATTTGCATTGGATTCCTTTACCATCTGCATATCAAGATCGGAAAGCCAGTCGTTTGCGACGCCAATCGCCGCCCACTCGTTTGTGGAGCGCTGCGCATACCCGGTCAGATATGTGGAAACGCCGTTGATCTGCAGCCCTTTATCCTTATCATAAGTGACCTCGCGAAATCCTGTCGTCGTCTCGGAGAGGTCAATTATCTGATCTCCCTGTTTTAACACGGTATACACCGTGTAAAGATAAGGCGATACATCGCTCCAGAAGTGAAGCCCCTCTACATTCTGTGTCGCCGTAATATAGCTGACATCCACGGTAGACGAGTCCACCTTTCCTGTCTCAACGCCACCTCCGGCAGTATCGTATGCCGTCCCCGGCACAACTGTCTGAAATTTCGCGCCCGCATCTGCCGCCGCAGCAACTTTCTGCGTTTTCGAAAAACTTGCCGCCAGTTTTCCGTCGCCGTCCACGACATTTACTTCCAGTGTAATATCTGCATCGCTTCCCGACTCGTTCCGGATCTCCGCTTCCACCGTGATATCTGCCGATCCTGCCCGGAAATCAAAATTCGAACCGTATATGTAATTTCCTTTTGTCTTTAAGTTGTTGTAGAGCGGCAGTGTCTGATAAATCTTATTTTTCGCATACAGATTGACATTTCCGGTCAGACCGCCCTGCACCTCGTTAAAATCTTTTGTATTCCACTGATACCCAACCCCGGAAAGATCCCCCGGTTCATGTCCGGGAATTGTCTCCTGGGTATTAAAGGAAGACCCCCGGGAAGATGCGTTGTCTGTCGCAACTGCAATCAGATTTTCCTCTCCGGCTTTCATATAATCCGTAATATCAAAACCGACCGCCGCAACTCCGGCCTCATAATATCCTGCCATAGCCCCGTTGACATAGACATAGACCGACTGGCGGAACGCTTCAAATTCCAGAATAAATTTCTTGCCTGCATCTGTCTGCGGCACCAGAACGTTCTTCCGGTAGAACATAAATCCGCGGTACAGGCTTACTTCGCCGGCGTCCACGCCCACGCCGTCGAAAGAATCCTCTGCATTGACCGCATGTGGAAGACTTACATTCTCCCAGTCGGAATCGTCATATCCGACCTCGTAAAATTGCTTTCCGTTTTTTGCCACGCCGTCTTTGGCGGCGGCAAGCGGAAATTCTTTGCCATCTGCCGCACGTTTGTACTTCCAGTCGACATTCATATTGTATGTGACTGCAGGAGATTCGGGTCTTGTATAGACATCCGAAATATCCTCTCCGGCTTTCGTGCCGTTTTCTTCTGCCTTCAATGCCAACGCATCCTGAAACGGCAGAAACACCTGCACGATCATGGTAAGTACACATAACAATGCCATTGCTTTTCGTTTCACTTTCACCATAAAACTGCTCCTCCTTGTTTATTTTCTTCCTAAAATATATTACTCCCTTACATTTTTTTGTGCAATATTTTACAGATATTCGGACAAATATTTCCAGAGAATGTGAATTTTGTCTTATATGCACCTGCTTTATCTGCTGCCTGTAAGACATCTGCGACAAATCCTGTCTGAAAAATGTGTGCAGTGCGCGTCCGCCTGCATGAGTTTTCCTGTAAAACAAAAAACAGGGGCAACTGCAGCCATTCGACCACAGCTTCCCCTGTATAAAACTGATTCTTTCCGTCAGTCTGTATGCTCTTATTCTTCGTATCCGTTCGGGTTATTCTTCTGCCATCTCCAGGAATCCTCACACATCTCGCGTATGCCGTACTGCGCACTCCATCCAAGCTCACGCTCCGCCTTGCCCGGATCACAATAGCAGGTAGCGATATCGCCGGCTCTCCTGCCCTTTATCACATACGGAATCTTAACGCCGTTTGCCTCCTCAAAATTCTTTACAATATCAAGTACGCTGTAGCCGTGGCCTGTCCCCAGATTGTAGATACAAAGACCTGCTTTCTCCTCAATCTTCTTTAACGCTTTTACATGACCAACCGCAAGATCTACCACATGAATATAATCCCTGACACCGGTACCGTCAGGCGTATTATAATCGTTGCCAAACACGCCAAGCTCTTTTAACTTGCCGACTGCAACCTGCGTCACATACGGCATCAGGTTGTTCGGAATGCCGTTTGGATTCTCACCCATTGTACCGCTCTTATGTGCTCCGATCGGGTTAAAATAGCGAAGCAAAATCACATTCCACTCGCTGTCCGCTTTCTGAATATCAGACAGCACCTGCTCCAGCATCGACTTCGTCCATCCGTATGGGTTGGTACACTGGCCCTTGGGGCATTCCTCCGTAATCGGAATCTGCGCCGGATCGCCATATACCGTTGCAGAAGAGGAAAATATAATATTCTTGCATCCATTTTCCCGCATTACATCCACAAGCGTCAGCGTCCCGGAAATATTATTATGGTAATATTCCCATGGCTTTTCCACCGACTCGCCAACTGCCTTTAATCCGGCAAAGTGGATACAGCTGTCTATCTTTTGTTCTTTAAAAATCTGATTTAAAATATCGCGGTCTAAAATATCCCCTTTGTAGAACGTAACCTCTTTTCCGGTAATTGCTTTCACGCGGTCCAATGCTTTCTCTGACGAGTTGCACAGATTGTCAAGCACTACTACTTCATATCCCGCATTCTGCAGCTCCACGCATGTGTGGCTTCCGATAAAACCGGCGCCTCCTGTCACTAAAATAGCCATAATTGCCTCCAATTAAAATTTAAATTTTTTCGTCTGCTCAGAAAGACTTAATCCCAGATCAGACAATGCATCTGTCTCCCTCCTGCATTCATCAATCGTTCCGGACAATGTCTGCATACTCGCACTTGTCTGCTGTGTGGATGCGGCATTTTCCTCCGAAATAGACGCAAGCTGTTCGAAAACGCTGCTGATTGTATTTTTCTGGCTTTCCAGACGTTCGGTCTGTTCAAAAATATTCTGTGAAACCTCCGCAACAGAATCGACTTCTTTCTTTAAGGTGCGGAATGCTTCCTTTGTCTTTGTCAGCTTCTCTTTCTGAAGCTGCGAATCACGATTGACTTCCTCTACTTTCTTTACGCTGATATTCGAATTTTCCAGCAGTTCCTTTGTAATCTGCTCTATTTCACCTGCACTGCTTGCAGATTCCTCAGACAGGGATCGTATTTCCTCGGCAACAACGGCAAACCCGCGTCCTGCCTCGCCCGCCCGCGCACTTTCAATACTTGCGTTCAGCGATAACAGGCTTGTCTGTTCCGCGATATTCTGAATCATCTGTACCGCTGCTTTGATCTTCTCGGCCGATACATTTGTCTCGTTTGTCTGTTCGGAAACGATCACAATATTGGACGCCGTCTTATCGTTGATATGCACCAGCTCTTCCAGTATCTTGTTTGTCTCTGAAAAAAGCTCTGTCATATGATGAACGGCTGATTCCAGATAGTTCGTATTTTTTGCATTCTGCTCGATCACATCAGCCATATCGGAAACCTGTTCTCCTGCCGAAGATGTCTCCTGTGCCTGCGAGGTGCTTCCAAGCGCTATTTCTTCTACTGCGATATTGACATTGTTTACACTCTCTGCGATATTGGAAAATTTGGAATTGAATTCTGCATTGCTGTAGTTAAGCTGATCTGCTTTTTTTGCGATAATAGAAACGATATTCTTGAGTTCTCTGTGCAGCACGGATATCGCTTCGTTCATATCCTCAATCTCATCATGCTGCCTGCGGTCACGCTCCGGAATCACTGCGCTCAGATCGCCTTTTGCAAGAACGCCGATACGTTCTGAGGCCAGTATAATACGTTTGCTGATACGTCCGGATATCACAAGAACAAGTACAACGCAAAGCACATACACGACAAGTCCGGATAATACAAGTATTACAACAGTAGAACGAATGAACCTGTTTACCACTGCCTTTGGCGTGCCGGCAAATATCATTCCGCCTTCTATCGGTTCATAATACCCATAGTATGCGACACCGTTGACCGAGACATTGCTGTCAAAATAAACTTTGTTCTGATTAATTACTTTCTCAATTACCACATCACTTGCTTTTGTGCCGACCGCACCCGAAATGGAACTGTTTACTCTGGTATCACCGGCAAACACCGTGATATCCACATCTCTGCCGCTGCTACGGTAGACGTTGACATCATCCGTATAACCTGCCAACGCTACTTTCAGTGTTTCCTCCACACGCGACTCAAGACCGTCCACCGAGACAAGTATGCCCATGATAAGCAATACGACCAGCAAAATAAACAAGGATACCATTTCCATTGCCAACAGCTTCGCTTTAATCTTCATGCCTGTTTCCCCCAACTCTTTCGTTTCCTGGAATTGATATGTTGTCTTTCATTATTTTAGCAATTCCCTTCTTAACTGTCAAGACAATTTTCCTGTCCGGTTGTACATCCAAAGGAACCGTCCCAGCCGCTTTCTGTGTTCTGTTTTATCCCTCCTGTCTCATACCCGCTCCCTGACCGTCACCAGAATCCTGTCCCCCGGCTGTTTTCCTATCCGGGAACGGATATCTTTACGCACCCCGATAATATAGCACACACTCCCGTCCGCGTTCTTTACGCCCATATTTACAATACTGCCATCATACGGCTCCCCGTCAAACGTGGCATGTACTTTCACCCTGCCCCGGCCAAACTCTTTCCTGATATCAAAGGGAAAAACGACATAAGCGCCCCCTTTCTCCCCTGCTTCATAAAGCAGGGACTCATACTCATACACTCTGCCGTTCAATGCTTTCACCTCGTCCCATAACTTAACATTCTGCTCATCATTTCACCGGCACCCTTGTGCACATTCATAGATATCAATATAATACTTATCCCATTTGAGGTCTGTAACTGCAATTTTCGAATCAGCAGTCCCATCCCATTGAACGGTAAATCCCATCGCCTTTACCCAAATCTCCATTGGTCAGTTTCCCGCACTCTCATACCTTTTTATCCCAAACGAAAAATAAAGATACGCAATACTAAATGCCGCGGCTGCAGCCAGGCATTCCGCGCCAACCGAAAGGAGCAGCGTTCTTTCGTTCATAAAATACTGCGCGGGAATAAACGCCGTAAACGCAAACGGCAAAACAAAGCTTACTACAAAACGCACCGGCTTCTCATAGATCTCTGTCGGATATTTTGCAAAATCCGAAATATTATAGGCCGTATACAACAGATTATAACAATCTTTCATAAAAAATGCGTTGGACGCGAAAAACAATTTCACCGCCATATAGATTACAGCCCCGGCAAACACGGCAATCAAAAATACAAAAAAAGAAACTACTGAAAACGAAAGATGAAGCTTTTTGCCCGCATAGACGACAAGAACCACCCCAACGATCACTTCCCCAATCCCGTCCGGCTGGCAGCGCTCCACCAGCACCTGAAACAGCGGGTTCACAGGCCTTAACAAGTATCGGTCAAACGCCCCCTCCCGCACTGTCTTTCTGCAGAATACCCACAGGTAGTCTGTAAAAAAGTGGTCAATCCCTTTTGGAATCTGCGCAAACCCGTAGATAAAGACCAGCTGCTCATAGCTCCATCCATATAGATCCGGAATCTGCGCAAAGACAAGTTGCAAAAAAACTATACCAAGAACCTGGTTTAAGAAAAATGAAAAAAGACCCATAAAAAAGTCAAGCTTCGACTGCATCAGCGATTTCAGATACTGAAGCAAAAATATTTTATACAAATGAATGTAACGCAACATAGTTCCCTCCATTTCTCACACTAACCCCCATGTCGCAGCTTCGCTGCGACTCATATCCGGGCGGAGAATCCCTGATTTTGGGATTCTCTGGCGTGAAACATAGTACATGTTGGCGAAATGCCCATTGGCATGAGCCTTAGATGTACTTTTCACGCTAACCCCCAAGCACCGTAAGTCTTTTGACTGCTGCTCTCCAGCAGATTTTACTGAAAACAAAGAAAACGGCAACCCAAAACAGCTGCATCAGAAACTGCATGAGCATCTCAGTCCGGTCAAGTTTCCCGAGCCATATCATTACCGGCGTATAGACCATCGAACGAAAAGGGAGCACTGAAAAAATTTTTTCTATGGAAGCCGGAAAAAAGGACAGCGGAATCAACGCCCCGGAGCACAGCCGTATCGTAACTGCTTTTGCCATATTTATCCCGAAAAAATAAGTGGTATAAAAGACCAGCATGGAAAAACAAAAACTGAAATAAAACATAATCAGATAACCCAGTCCCACACTGGCAAGAAAAAGAACCACCACACCGGGCGCGGGCAAAATCAATTTTCCGGCAGCCCAGAAAAGATACAAAAGAGGAGCGGAAAATACCAGCGTGTTAACAAAAAATCCACCCAGACTCTGCGCCAGCTGGATCCCGCAAAAATCAAGCGGCCGGACAAGACTGACGGCAACGCTCCCGTCCGCAATCGCATACGGTATCTCGTCTGCCTGCGCCGGCGTAAGCATGACTGTCACAAAAAAACTTACAATCACATAGGTCGCCATTTCCTCAAATGTAAATCCGTTGATCGTTAATTTGCCGGAAGAGCGATAGATTGCATTCCAAAGGTACCATGTAATCATCACTGTAAAAAGATTGCTTAAAATCCTGACAAAAAACGCCATCCGATAGGCCAGCGCTATTTTCACCTGCGATACTGCAAACGGCAGATAACATCTTATTTTAAACTTCTCACGCATGCGCCGCCTCCCCTTTCCTGTATATTTTTTTGACAACCGAAGTAAGATCCGCCTCCTGATATTCGCTTTTTAAATGTTCCAGATCTCCGTCATAAATCTTCTTCCCCTCGTCAATAATGATAATATGGCTGCAGAGTTCCTCAATATCGACCAGGTCGTGCGTCGTTAAAATTACCGTGGTACCGAAAGTTTTATTCATTTCACGGATAGCCAGACGTATCTTATCTTTGACAAGCACGTCAAGCCCGATCGTCGGCTCATCCAGATACAGCACTTTCGGATTGTGGATCAGAGCGGCCGCAAGATCGGCGCGCATCCGCTGTCCTAAAGAAAGCGTCCTGACTGAACTGTTTTCAAATTCGCCGATTCCAAGCAGATCATACAAAAAATCCATGCGTTCCCGAAACTCATTCTGCGGAACCTGGTAAATTTCGCGCAGCACAGAAAAAGTATCCGCAAGCGGCAGATCCCACCAAAGCTGTGTACGCTGCCCAAATACGACTCCGATATGGCGCGCGTTTTCCTCCCTTTTTCTGTATGGTTCAATTCCGTTCACTTCGACTGTACCGGATGTTGGAACAAGAATGCCTGTCATCATTTTAATTGTTGTCGATTTGCCCGCGCCGTTGCTTCCAATGTAACCTGCAATTTCCCCGTCGCCGATCTGAAAAGAAATATCGCTCACCGCTTCTTTTACAATCTTTTCCCTTGTAAACAGCGACTTCACAGCGCCGGCAATTCCATGACTTCTCTTTACGGTCACAAACTGTTTCGTCAGATGTTCCACTCTGATCATACTTACAACTCCTCCTTAACTATCTGTATGATTTCATTTTACATGCAAAACAGGTAAGCCTGCAATTGTACTTTTGGTCAACACCTCTTTACAAACAGGAAAAAAGAGATTATCTTTATGTAAAATACATATAATCGGAAAGAAAAGAGGACACATATGAATCATTACAACATTGGGTCTATGCTCTGTGAATTGAGAACGAAAAAGAAATTCAGCCAGAAACAGCTTGCCGAGGGAATCTGCAGTGTAACCTATATCTCAAAAATAGAAAACGGCAAAAAAATACCGTCGGAGGATATCACCGTAAAACTATTTTCACGGCTTGGCGTCAACCCCTCCCTTTTTTACACAAATTTAAGCAGCGCAGACAACGAACTGTACCATGAACATTGTTTTGAACTGGAGCGACTGATCGGGGCTTCCGCTTTTTCGGAAGCAGAAAAATACATCGATTCTCTGGAAAAAAAATACACTTTTTATGCATCCGGCGAACCGCATCAGTATATCATGGGAAAACGCTCCCATATACTCTCAAATCTGTACAAAAAATTTGATGAGGCATATCAGCTGGCATATCAGTCGATCTTTCTGACAAAACCGGATTTTACACTGGAAACAAGAGATAATTATGAATATTTCAGCCTCAATGAACTCTGGGCAATGCTTTATATGACGGCCGCATTATACTGGAAAGAGACGGATCATCCCGCCGGCGTCGGATATGACCTGCCGATTGCACTGTGCTCTTTTGTGCTCACCCATCTGGACAAAGGATATCTGCACTCATCCACAATCGGCGCCATCTATGCCTCCGCCGTTTTCTATCTCGGCAAATCCCTTACATCCGCCGGCAGGATCGACGAGACGCCGGCTATTCTGGACAAGGGCATCCAATTTGTCACACAACATTACAACCAGATTCTGGAACTGTTCGGAAAAATTTTGTTAAACCGCGCGCTCTGTTTTCTTCCCGAAAAAGAGCGGAACGCACTTCTCGAAGGAATCCTTGCGGTCCCCGCCGCCTTTGCCGCAAATAACCTGATGTCAAAAGCAGACATTATGTTTGAAGCCGGCCGGGCGCTGCTGCTGCTCTCCGGAAACACCGTAACCGTTCAGCGCTATCTGGGCATCCAGGGCGATCACTTAAATAAGCAGCCAAAAAATAACAGTGAGTCCTGAAAATTATTGATAACGCAGCTGATCCGCAAGCTCTGTGCCCGAGATCATTTTTTTGATTTTTTTATTCATGCTTTTCTGCCTGGCATAGGCGCCGCTAAAATGCGTGCCATCCTTTGCCTGGTCGGCGCTATAATACGAAATACTACTGAAAAAATCCGGAAAACGAGCGCTGAGCGGACCGGACTGCCAGATCTGCTCCAGTGTTTTCATATATTCCGCTTTGCTCTCGCACACCGGGCCGGGGATCAGATGCAGGCGCACCTGATGTTCCTCACAAAGCCGGTCCATTTTCATAAGATACTGCTCCGCAATCTCAAATGGCATTTCGGGCTGATATCCGTCCGTACATTCTCTGAGAATATTTAAATACAATTTCCTGTTAACTGCCGACTTGTCAATTGCTTTGACAACAGCAGGTTTTAAAAACAGTTTCCCGTATACCTGCTCCATACATGCGATCGTATTTTCATCCAGTAACTGCAATGTATCGGTCTCCACAAAGGGCATCACTGCATATTGATACCCGTAACCGGTATCGAATGTCCTGGTCAGTGATTCCGGCAGCAGGATAAGATACAGATCCGTCGCATCCGGATGACTCTTCAAATACTCTTCTGCAAGAATATACTGACCTGCCAGCGTGATCGCACCGTTACTTCCTATCATCGAAATATCCTCGTTATATTTCTGCAGTCTGCGAAACATCTGGTGACAGACACTGTCCCCAAAAATCAGTTTTGTCGTCTTATCATCTGTCTGCGCTTTTTCTATATACGGTTTGATCTCATCCGCGCCTGTATTGACCGAAATAAACGCATAGCTGTCAGTCAGATAAGCCAGCTGCGTGCGAAACGGTTCCACCATAGACAGAACATCCATACACGCCAAACTAATACCTGTAAGAACAAGAAAAAGAAACAGTTTTTTATAAAATTTTTTCATTGTTGCGGCCTTTCCCTGAAATTATTTAAAACTGCGCATAAATAAAATTAGAAGAACTGATTCCATAATTATAGATCGTTCCAATTGCCAGAACAACCGTCAAAAACAAATAGCAGAACCAGCGAAAAACAAGATTTTGTTTCTGAAGCCATTCCGCAATACTGTAATTTTTTTCGTGCAGCGCATCAATCACAAAAACCGCCGCCAGCTCCAGCACCAGAATCCACCATCTTACCGCGTCCTGCCCGGCCCACAAAACGCCGTCAGAAACCGTATCTGCAAAATTAAAATGAAAAAAGATCTGTTTTAACATCACAACGATTTCCGAAATACTCTGCGCCCGGAAGAACAGCCACGCAAAATCGACCATCACAAATAAGAGAACCGACTGAAACAGATGATACGAAAAACAATTGCTCCTGATTTTGCATACCTGTTTCACCCTGGTCCGAAAGCCGGCCGTAAGATCGGAAACGATCTCATATATACTGTGCAGACATCCCCAGATCAGATAATGGAGGCCTGCTCCATGCCATAAGCCGCTGACCAGAAATGTAACAAAAAGATTGAAATATTTCCGCGCTTTTTTACAGCGGTTTCCCCCCAGCGGAATATAAATATAATCCATCAGCCAGCCGGACAAACTGATATGCCACCTCTGCCAGAATCCCTTTATGGTCCGCGCAAAATACGGCTGTCTGAAATTCGGGTTTATCTCATAGCCCAGAACTTTCGCAATCCCACAGGCAATATGGCTGTAACCGGCAAAATCCGCATAGATCTGCAGGCCGTATAAGATTGCTGCAAATACCAGCGCCGCCCCGGTCTGCTTCGTATAATCCTGAAAAAAGGAATCTGTTACCAGCGCAAGCCGGTCCGCAATAAAAAATTTTTCAAAATACCCAAAATACATCCAGAAAAAACCGGATTTCGCCTTTTCGAAAGAAAAATCCGTCCCTTCTCGAATCTGTCTTAACAACGTAGCGCTCCGCTCGATCGGCCCCGATTGAACGGTGGGAAAGAACGAGACAAAGAGCGCATACTTTGCAAAATTTTTTTCCGGCTCAATCGCTCCTGTGCGCACATCAATCAGATAACCAAGCGCCTGCAGTGTGTAAAATGAGATTCCAACCGGGAAAAAAATACTGTCTCTTCCAATCAGCCACCCATATTTAAAGAAAAACAGGACACACAAAACAAGACAAAACGCCGCAGAAAAACCGGCTTTTGCATACGCCCCCTTTCCTGCGGCCGCCCCCAGATATGTCAATACCGTGATCAAAAACAGAACAATCGCATAACAGGGATTCCAGGTAAAATAGAACAGATAACTGGCAACCAGCAGACAAAGATAACGCTTATTTTTCGGGAACGCAAAATACAGCAAAAAAACAGACAGGAAATACACCAAAAACCATATGGAACAGAATGACATGTTAACCTCCGAAACACAAACTCATGCACAAAAAATACCCCACATCCGAAACACATTGGTGTAAGTATACCACATACGGATAGAAAAACAACAGCAATTAAACCGGTTTCTCACACGGTCTTCTTCATACGGTAAAAAGATGAAAAAATCACTTGACATCGCAGTTGTACTATTGTATTATTTGATTAACACAAAAGTACAAAAAAGGAGGTGACACAATGGCATGGAACTTAGATTCAGACCGTCCCATTTTTTCCCAGATTGTGGAACGCATTCAGACAGATATTATCGCCGGTAAATATAAACCGGGCGAAAAACTGCCGAGCGTACGCGATCTGGCACAGGAGGCAGCAGTCAATCCAAACACGATGCAGAAAGCATTTGCAGAACTGGAACGAATCGGACTGGTCTTTTCCAGACGAACCAGCGGACGTTTTATTACGGAGGATATTCCTATGATAGAGTCAGCAAAAACTACGCTTGCACAACAGGAGATGAACCGGTTTTTGGAGATGATGCAAAAACTCGGATATGGCAGAGATGAAATTCTAAACCTGTTAAACCGGACACTGAAAAAAGATTAAAATCAGGAGGTTTTTTCATGAGCACCTTATTGGAATGTAAGGATTTAACGAAGACCTACGGCCCGAAAACGGCCATAGACCACATCAGTCTCTCAATTGAGAGCGGGCATATCATCGGACTTTTAGGTCCGAACGGCAGCGGAAAGACAACATTAATCAAAATGATCAACGGAATTTTGACGCCGACATCCGGCACACTGACCATAGCAGGCAATCCAATCGGAGCAGAGAGCAAAAAACATGTCTCCTATCTGCCTGACCACACCTACCTGAATATGAATCAGAAAGTAAAAGATGTCATCTCGTTTTTCCGCGACTTCTATCAGGACTTTCAGCTGGAACGCGCCCACGATATGCTGCAAAAGCTTGGGATTGCTCCCGAAGACAATTTAAAATCCATGTCAAAGGGAACAAAGGAAAAGGTCCAGCTGATTCTTGTAATGAGCCGCAACGCAGATCTCTACGTACTGGATGAGCCAATTGCCGGTGTAGATCCTGCGGCCAGAGATTATATTTTAAATATAATTTTAAGTAATTATGATCCAAAAGCAACGATCCTGTTATCCACGCACCTGATCTCGGATATTGAAAACATCCTGGATGAAGTGATCTTTATCCAAAACGGGCAGATACGGCTCTCTTCACCAGTGGAAGACATCCGTGTAAAAGAGGGAAAATCCGTAGATACACTGTTTCGGGAGGTATTCAAATGTTAGGAAAATTATTTAAGCACGAATTAAAAAACACTTCAAAAGTTATGGTTCTGCTCTTTTGCATTATCATCGCAATGACAGTGCTTGCTGTGATCACACTGTGCATCAGCCCGGATGCCGGCAACGCAATTACATCAACTGTACTGATTTTATATGTTCTGTCACTTGTCGCCATCTATATTGTGGCCGTCGTCTATGTCTGCTGGCATTTTTATAAAACAACCTACTCGGATCAGGGATATCTGACCCATACGCTCCCGGTCAGCCCTCTCTCAATCCTGCATTCAAAGCTGCTTGCCGCAGTGCTCTGGATGACCGGCACAACGATTCTGATTGCGCTCAGTTTCTTTGCCATGATAACGGCAGCCACCGGCGGCGCTATCTTTTCCATTACGCCGGAAGAATGGGATATGTTTCTGCAGAACTGGAACAGCGACAACTTCATGCCTCTTCCATGGTTTATCGTTTATATGTTAGTTTCCGCAGTGTTTACTATCCTGCATTTTATCCTGATGGTATATGCCGCCGCCTCGGTCGGACAGCTCTTTTCCACCAATAAACTCGCATTTTCCATTGTATCAGGCGTCGTATTCTACTTTGCAGAACAGATCGTTTCAGTCATCGCACTGCTGTCTGTCCTGTCCGGTTTTTTCCGGGATATTGCAGCAACCGGAAGCGAAGCCGATTTCTTACCGGTTAGCAGCTTTACAACATTTCTTAATGGCAGCCTGATTATAACTGCAGCGTTTATCGCGATCTATTATCTGATCAGCGCTGTCATCATCCGGAAACATGTAAACCTGGACTAGCACAGTTAAACAGATGCTGCTCAACGGCGGGGGCCGATCTTTATCGTCGGAAATTTGCTTGCCCTGATTCCGTCGCAAAAGACGACGTTTAACTCCGCCGACACCATCATAATATACATGCAGAAATACAGCCAGAGCATAATCAGTGCAATTGTGGTAAGGCTTCCATACATCGAAAATCCGTTAAAATAATCGACATAGACAGAAAGCCCTATGGAAAACAGATACCACGCTACACCGCAGACAGCCGCTCCCGGAAGCTGACTTCTCAATGTCAGCTTCCGGTTTGGCAGCGTCGTAAACAGGATATCAAAAAAAACAATCAATATCGCAATCATAAACAAACCGCGAAACCGTGACAAAATGTCAACCGTATTCTTGATCAGCGGACTGTATTCTACCAGCATATCATGCAGAAAATTCCCAAATACCAGAAACAAAAGCGTCGCTACTATCGCAGCCATAAATGCGACTGTATAAACGACTGCCCAGAAACGCAGCACAAACCAGTTTCTGTGTTCCTCAATATCATGCACCGAGTTTAATCCGTCCGCCATATACTGGATGCCTTTTGCAGCCGACCAGACTGCCGCAACGGCAGTCACCGAAATAATCCCCATGGAACGGCTGTAAACCTCGTGTATCAGCGAAACAAGAAACGGCGCAATATACTCCGGCATAATCCCGGTGATAGTCTTAAGCAGCATCCCCTCAGTTACATTGGTATACTGCAGCAGCGATGAAAAAACCATCAGAAACGGGATAATAGAAAGAATGATGAAAAAGGCTGCCTGCGCCGCGTAAGCGCTGATCTTATCTCTTTTGCACTCTTCCGTAAAATATTTGACACTCCCCGCAATTTTCCAAAACATGATAAAACAACCTTTCTTATTTTGTTACTGTTCACTCCGTTCCAGTAACAGGTAAAAATCCATGCAAAATTTGCTCCGCAAATGGATTTTTACCTGCAAAAGATACGTTTTCGTACGGACTTTGCAGTAAATGCTAAGTCCTGTGTGAACAGCAACCTTATTTTGTCTGTTCCTGCACTCGGATTTGATTTATGGGAAAATATTTGCCATTTCCTCAATGACAATATCCCGATAAAAATAATTCAATATCTCGGTATATGATTTGCCGCTCTTTCCCATGCCGTTTGCTCCGTTCTGGCTCATGCCAAGTCCATGCCCGTATCCGCCGCCGCGCAAAATGAGAGTTCCGTCGTCCTGCAGCTCCACCGTCGTATATGCGCTCGGAAGCATGGTATCTCCCTCTTTTTCGGATCCGTCGGCAAATGTGATTTTGTTCAGGCATACGCCCAGAATCTTACGTATATTATATTCGGTTTTTACCAGTACAGAACCATGTTCATACTGTAAGCAAAGCGTAATAACAGCCCCGGAGCTGTTTCTCTGCTGCACGCGTATCCCTGTTACAGCTCCCAGTCCTTCCAAAGATTCCTGCGGCTCTTTGCCGCCCTCTTTTAAAATCTGTATATTTTTTTCCGCAACTGCCCGGCGTGCTTCTATGATCTCATTGATCTCGGATGTTTTATCTCGATAATCCGCTGCTGCACTCCACCGGTAAAATTTAATATCGCTGTCATAACCATTTTGCGTTGTTGCAATATATGCTGCAAATCCCTCTTCCGTTGAAAGATCTCCGTCAAACGGCTGCTCATTTAAGCATGCCTGCTGCAAATACGCCATGGGGGCGGGGTCGTCGACATTCCAGATATCTGCCGTACCTGTATAACCCATAGAAGTAGAAAAGTAGTACGCGGACACGACATTCCCCTGATAAGTCAGCACCTGCCCGCATGTCGCGTCAACAGCATCTGTCGTCGGCTGTGTGCGCGCCACCTTATTGTACACCTGATAGGAAGTACTGTCATCAATGTGCGCGCCATACGCCGCAAGGTCCGCCGCCATCAGCTGCCCATAGGCATAACTTCTCGCACAGACCGCCTGAGCCTTTAATGCTTCCGGTGCAAAGGTGGACGGCATCTCACTCGGCACAACAGCATACAGATACTGCTCAAACGGCACCTCATTGACAACCGTATACCCGTCCGGCATCTTCCTGACTTCCATGGAACCTGCATAACCGTTTGAAACAGGGTTGCCCTCGGCGTCGCAGAGATAAATCTGTGCACCGGGATCTTTCGGCTCTATCACCAGAGTTTCACTTCCGCCCCCGGCAAAATAATCTGAGGCCGACACCAGCTGCATAGAAGCGGCATCCGAAACCGACTCCCCAAAGTGCACAGACACTTCCAAACTGCACTTTAAATACACCGCATCGCGGAATTTAGTGCCGTCTGACAGGAGAAGCACACGTATATCAGCGATATTCGCCGGCTGTTTTAATAATATAGCGCAGACATTCTCTCCTCCTGTAATATATGTCAGATCCATATTTCCGAGTACCACATCTGATATGGATTTTTCAGCCACCTCTCCGTACGTCCGATAAACGGGAATTTTTCCGTCATGGCCAACTTTCCCATACCCCTCTATCTCTATAAACTCCCCGTCATAGGAAAGCAGATCTCCGTTGATTGCATCCCTCTTCTCACGGATTGTTGTAATTTCCCGATTTAAAAATACAAAATCACAGACGCCTGCCTCCAGCACACTTTGTGACGCTGTCTGAATCTGGTACTCTGCGCCCTGATACAAAAAAGTCACCGATTCGGCTGTCATCTGTTTTAAATAGGCATCTCTTACCTCCTCCTCTTCCTCCGAAAAAGAAACGATACCCAGGCAGTTATCCTCTGCGGCATAGATCCGGTAAGACTGCCACTTCTCAAAAAAAGAAACCGAAAGCGAAGTAAAATAATCCCCTTTGTTTGTCACTAATACATTCCTGCCGTCCGCTTCCATCAGATCCAGCACAAGAAATGTATCTTCTGAGACAACCTCATTCATATCGAGATAGTCAAGCATCTGACGAAATACTGTATTCCACTCTTCTCTTGTTACCACATGACGCTTCCAAAAACCCGGAAGCTCTATGTACTCGGCAACGCCAAGATTTTCTGCAATCATCTGCAGGTCTGCACGGGTCAGACAGTTGCCTTTCTTTTCACCAAAAACCTCATTCCAGTCAATTTCCAAAAATGCGCCGGAGGATAATTCTGCAGATACTTCCGCAATTCCTACCCAGTCTGCGGAATACTTTTCCTCATACACGATCCGGTTTGACTGTATTTTGATCAGGAAGAGAAAAACAAGTATCACTGCAAATAATGCAAATAAAATCATCAGATATATCTTTTTCTTTTTTACCCTCAAAACGCTCCTCCTTTTCGAACCGCCTTTCTGTTTAAAAAGAGAGAAGCTGCCTTTTCTAAGGCAGCTCCTCCTTGTCTTTTGTCAATTCTAAATCCTTTTGTAATTCAGAATCACTTTTGTATTGAAATAGCTTTTGTGCCGTATACTGAATCTTCTGTAACCTTTTGCCACTTCTTCTGTACGGTAGATCTCTTCTGTACGGTATCAATCTTCTGTACGGTAACATCTTTTGTTGCTTTCTATTCTTCTGTAAAACCCAAAATGCCGTTTCCTGCGTTTTTGACTCCTAGCTTGCGCCAGGTGGGTAACCGCATACAAGTTTCTGCCTTCCACTGCTCGTGTACTACAGAGGTACTGATGGCCTGACATCCGCTTGAGAATATAGGAATCCCATAAAAGTAAATGTAGGTTCAAAAATGCAGGGTATCGAACACCTCAGGCTTTTTCTTTAATGAAAGCATTTCATCTCTTTCATTATACTTTATCATGTCCAGATCCGCAACAAAAAATTAGTGGCAAATTCTGTTCTTTTTTCTAATAATTATCTTGCAAAAAACCCCGCAAATCCTGATCACGGAGGATCCGCAGGGTTTCCTAACCTCACAAAACTTTTACAGAGAAGATGCCTCATCTACCAGTTTCTTTAATGCTGCAAGAGCTTCATCCGGAAGTTTATCATAACCCTCTTTCTTTGTCGCAAAACCTTCCACTGCATCCACACGGTTCTGCATAGCGTTCTTTAACGCTGCGACATAATCCTTGTCGCCAAGATTCGGAGTGAAATCTGCGGTCTTTCCTGACCAGTCGTTCATGATCTCAATATCTTCAAACGGTCCCCACTGCTCAAATTTTGCCTTGCCCTCTACGATTGTCTCAAGGATGCCAAGCGTATCGGCAGGTTTACATTTTGTTCCCATAAAATCACCGGTATTGACAATATAACATGCAACGTCTTTTTCCTCTACCAGCTTCTTGAATTTCTCATAATCATGCACAAGCGGATATGTCCGGAACGGATTTGCATACGGTACGATACGCAGCGCATTTAAATCAGTCCCTGCTGCCACACGCTCCGCGGTAGATGTCTTTGTCGCAAGCGTAGCGCCCATAACGGATGCAAGTGCAGAACCTTTTAATTTGAGTACCGGCGGGATTGTCGGATCTTTCATAATCCAGAAAATTGCATTTACAGGCGCGTCAATCTTATCTACACGGTTCGGCGACCATAATTTGGACTTGATTGCACGTCCGTTGCCATTTCTGATATCCTCTGTGACAAGCTGGATCTTACCGTTCTCATCCATTGTTGCGGAGCAGTTCTGCGCCGTGAGCAGATATTCGTTATCCGGACATCCGGTCGGATAATCTGCCGTCTTATCAAAATAGGTCGGTTCCAACGCGATGGATGCGCAGGTATCCGTATTAATAATAAACGCATCGTCATGCAGTACTTTGATCGCCGGATACTTTCCGCCGTGCTTTGCATGCGTCAGGGTCGATTTACCGGAACCTGACAGACCGTATACGGAAGCTACAAATTTAGAGCCGTCAGCCAGCGTGTACTCTTTCTGTCCGCCGTGGCAGGAAGCGTATCCGTTTCTGTTCGCAAGCGCCCATGCCATGGTAAGCGTTCCTTTTTTATGCTCTCCGAAATATCTCATACCAAGAATCGCCGCACAGTTCTGGTCCGTATCAAAATAGCAAAGCGTCAGCGGATCGCTTAAACAGCTGTAATCTACATCCGGCGCATCATGCGGCGCCCACTGCGGATCTGAGAAAATATAGATATCCGGCTCCTTTCCGTCAGCAATCGGCTTGGAGTTTTTGTACATTTTCACATATTCATCGGACATATACTGGAAGTTTAACATCCAGTTATAGAGGATATTCTCCTCGCCTTCCGGAAGAAGAAGATGTGCTTTTACCATAAATTCCGGATCAAGTCCGATAAAGCACTCTGCGTGGTAAAGCGTTTTCCATCTTGTCTCGTAAACGGCATCCATCACCACTTTGTCCAATTTTGTATTGTCAACACCCGGTTCGCCTTTAATCCGGCGTGCTGCAGCATAACGTCCCGTTACTGCGCCGTCGTTAAACAATAACACTTTTGCGTCTTTCTCAAGACCAAATGTCTCACCGTCTTTCACCGGCATATCCGTTACGATTGTTCCCGGAGAATTTTTCGCTAACTGGTAAGCTTCCTTTAATGTGTTTACTTTTACGACATTGTTGCCATAAAACGCAGCCTCTATAATAGATCTCGTTTTGGAAAAACCTGTTTTTCCGGCGCCAATCTCGCTGATTGGATAATACGCTTTTGTTGACATTGGATAATTCCTCCCTTTAAAATGAATAATTGAATTAACATTTTTTGGATATTACTACTTTAAATAATACACGATGTGATATTTTTGTCAATCTGTTTTAGATAAAATTTATACTTTTGTTGCCTCAGATCTTTTGCAGATCCGATTTCGTAAAAGCACCCGGAAGCAGATCCTTTAAAAGTAATTTTCTGTATTCCTTTTCACTTTTGACGCAGATCACAACAAAATCCTGCAAACTGCAAAATTCGGCCATCACCTGTCTGCAGACACCGCACGGATACAGATAATCGCCGGTATCGCCGGCCACTGCAATTGCGCGAAACTTTTGTTCTCCCTCGGACACCGCTTTAAAAAATGCGGTCCGCTCCGCGCAGTTTGTCGGTGAATAAGCCGCATTTTCTATATTGCATCCGCGGTAAACCGTTCCGCTTTCTGCAAGAAGCGCTGCGCCGACGCGAAATCCGGAATACGGGGAATACGAGTTTTCCCTTGCCAGCATAGCTTCCCTTACCAGGAACTGTTCGTCAACGTCCATCAAACCATCCCTCCCGACATGCTGTTTTGTTTTCCTGTTTATCTTATCTTATTTTCGTCCAAAATAAAATTACAAAATTCTGAACTTTTTGTAAAATAATTATTTTTTTCTTGTGCAAAACTAACAAATTATGTTATAGTAATTTTGCTATTTTTAAAAGAAGGAGGATTTCTTTAT
This sequence comes from uncultured Roseburia sp., assembly GCA_947088675.1. Classification (GTDB taxonomy): domain Bacteria; phylum Bacillota; class Clostridia; order Lachnospirales; family Lachnospiraceae; genus Roseburia. The sequence continues at coordinate 15,406 of CAMUHN010000004.1, read as the reverse complement.
GACTGAAAAGCAAAATCGTATTTGTGAAATCACCCCTGAGCTGCGGCAGATGGCTGCTATATGTGAGGCAAATGCAAAAATAGACCCTGAACTATACACAAAATATGATGTCAAACGCGGACTTCGCGATCTGAACGGAAAGGGCGTACTTGTCGGGCTGACCAATATCTCCGAAGTCTGTTCCTCAAAGGAAGTAGACGGTAAGAGCATACCGATCGACGGGGAGCTTTTTTACCGGGGATACAATGTAGCCGATCTTGTCCATAAGATCGGTGAACAAAACCATTTCGGCTTTGAGGAGTGCACATATCTGCTGATCTTTGGCGAACTGCCGACAAAAGAACAGCTCTCGACGTTCGCAGGAATGCTCAGTGAATACAGAAAGCTTCCAACCGATTTCGTCCGTGATATCATTATGAAAGCTCCGAGCAGAGACATGATGAACGCGCTTGCCAGAAGTGTCCTGACGCTGTATTCGTACGACGATATGGCTGACGATGTATCCATGCCAAATGTTCTGCGTCAGTGTATGCAGCTCATCAGTCTGTTCCCGCTGCTTTCCGTATACGGTTATCAAACCTACAAACATTATCACGACGGCGCCAGCCTGTTTATCCATTCACCAAAACCGGAATATTCCACCGCTGAAAACATACTTCATATTTTAAGACCGGACAGCAGGTTCTCTCCTCTTGAGGCAAAACTTCTGGATATCGCCCTGATTTTGCACATGGAACACGGCGGCGGTAATAACTCAACTTTCACGACACATCTGGTATCTTCATCCGGAACGGATACATATTCCGTCATCGCAGCTTCTCTTGGTTCCTTAAAAGGCCCCAAACATGGCGGCGCGAATATCAAGGTAATCCATATGTTTGAAGATATGAAAGCGAAATTAAAAGACTGGAACGATGAGGAAGAAATTTCCCGTTATCTGACCGCGCTTCTGCACAGGGAAGCTTTTGACCATGCCGGACTGATTTACGGGATGGGGCATGCAGTCTATTCACTCTCCGATCCACGCGCGCGTCTGTTCCGCTCTTTTGTCGAGAAACTCTCAGCTGAAAAGGGATACGAAAAAGAATTCGCTCTCTATGCTACCGTAGAGCGCTTAGCGCCGCAGATCATTGCAAAAGAACGAAAAATCTACAAAGGCGTCAGCCCAAATGTCGATTTTTACAGCGGATTCGCCTATCATATGCTTGGTCTTCCGGTAGAACTGTACACGCCGATCTTCGCAATTGCACGTATCTCCGGCTGGAGTGCGCATCGTCTGGAAGAAATCGCAATTAACAATAAGATCATGCGTCCGGCCTACAAAAATATCTGTGAGCGCAGGCCGTTGCCGAAAAAAAATAAAGCATAATATTACACAATCATTTAGACGGTTCTAATCACATGTGCCACTGCCAATTGATGGTATCTTTGCCTCAAACAACTGTGAATGCAAACAAAAAATCCGGCAAAGCCGGATTTTTTGTTTGCTGCGAGTCACTCCCGCAGCATAATTCCTCTCCACTGCAGCGCGATCCTGCCCATAAGGAATTTTAAAACGAACGAAAAAATTTCTCCCTTGCCTTTCTAAGCTGGCCCTGAAACCAGACAAACGCGATCACAAACACTACAAGCTGAACAATGTTAAGCCAGCCCAGATCAACCCAGAGATCGCTCACAAGCCCCAGCGCCCCGGCCATGACAAATACCGCCCCGAAAAACATTTCTTTCCGACACAAAAACTCCGCCATGCCGGCCGGATCTTTACACTTGACAAGTTCTTCTTTTGCAACTACAACGGAACTCGGTTCTTTCGTGCGCATCATTTTTATGCCGGCACCTATCATGTAAATTCCAAAAGCCAGAATAATCACATCAAACAGCGTCATCATTTCCATATTTTTCCCTCGCTTTCTTCGCATTATTATATATCGAAATACATTTGTTTGCAAGAAAATCAGTTCTTTTTCCGGTCTGTAAGAAAAATTTAAAGAAAATTGCTTTTTTCATTGAACTATTTACCTGTTTAGTGTAAAATAAACATATATTTAAATGGATAGGGGAGAAAAAATATGATACTTGAAAATGCAAAAATTCTCATTGGTGACGATTCCATTCTGGCACGAAAACAACTGAAAGATGTCATTTTATCACAGGGCTCACCAACGTTTTTTGAGGCATCCAACGGGCAGGAAGCAATTGATGTATACAAAAAAGAATCTCCTGATCTTGTTTTTCTTGATATTGTTATGCCGGTAAAAGACGGGAATGCTGCTATTCGTGAAATCAGAGAATATGATCCGACTGCAGATATCGTAATTGTTTCCTCGGTTGGAACCCAATCCCAGCTGAAAGCTGCTATTGAAGCCGGCGCCAAGGACTTCATACAAAAACCAATGAATGCGGATCAGGTAAAACGGGTACTTCATACAAGGTTCGAAAGGGGATAATTATGTACGCTCAATTTTTTGGAAATTTTCTGTTATCACGCAATATCGTGACATGCGACCAGTTAATTCAGGCCATGAAGAAAAAATCTACGGAACATATGAAACTTGGTACACTTGCTATTCACGCCAGCTATATGACAGCAAAGGAAGTAGATGAAATCTATATCGAACAGACGCATCAGGACAAAAGATTCGGCGAACTGGCAATCAAAGACGGTTATCTTACAAAGGCACAGGTTACGGAACTGTTAAAAGACCAGGGTCCCGACTATTTATTGTTGGGACAGGTTTTGGTCGAGGAGGGAATTATCGACAACGAGCAGCTGCAGTCCCTGATCATTGAATATCAGTCGGCAAATGAACTGGATGACTTCGTTGACTATTCCGAGGAGACACAGGAAAGCATTCAGCATCTGGTTGAGAATTTTTTTGTCGCCACAGAACGCCCGCTCTCGCCGTTTGAAGTATCATTTTTACAGTTACTGTTTAACAATCTGATCCGTTTTATCGGTGATGATTTTACACCGGTGTATCCTTATCCATGCACAGAGTATCCGACCAATTATTGTGTTTCCCAGCAGATTCTCGGTGAGTTTTCGATTAAAATATTTATAGATATGACAAAAAGTACTGCTATTGAATTTGCATCCAGATATGTCGGCGATACGTTTGACGAATTTGACGAATACGTACAATCTTCGATTGAAGATTTTCTTAATTTACATAACGGATTGTTTAATGTAAATATTTCAAACGAACATTCGGTAGAACTGAACCTGACTCCGCCGGAACGGGAAATGACAGAACTTTTATCTTTTAATAATGAAGGATATCTTCTTCCGATTGTATTTCCATTTGGAACAATACATTTTATTTTAGTAGTCACAAAATCCAGATAACGTCGCCGGAATCAACAAAAATTTCATATTTCTTTCTTATATAAAAAAATGTGCGCCAGGGCGCACACTTTTTTATATAAACCATCTCTCTTTCCAAAATCTCATATTGAGTCGGACACTCCATTTACTTTTGATTAAATTGCAAGAAATTTTCTGACTGTATCCGGCATTCCCTGGACCTCACACACAGTATTGTGTCTGATATCGGCCGTACGAATCTCCTCGATCGCCTGTGGAATTTTGACATTTCCGATCCGGGCGAGTTCGTCCGCCAGTTCAAAATCAGACATGCTGTCATATTTCACATCAATTGCTCTCATCACGCTTCTTGTGAACTTAAACGGACTTGCTGTTGAAGCAATCACCGTCTTTGTCCCGCAATCTCCTGTCTCCTGTTTATATTTCTCATAGACTGCCGCCGCAACCGCCGTGTGTGTGTCAATGATATACCCCGTCTTTTCATATAACCCTCGTATCATATCTGCCGTCTCACTTTCACTGGCATAGCTGCCATAAAAGTCGGAAAGCCTTTCTTTCATTTCCGGTGTAATCTCATATTTTCCGTCTGTTTTCAGACGATTCATCAACTGCGTATTGTACGCAGGATTATTCCCGGCAACCCGATAGATCAGTCTCTCTAAATTACTGGAGATTAAGATATCCATAGACGGAGAACTCGTTAAGATAAACTCTCTGTTTTTGTTGTATACGCCTGTCGAAAAAAAGTCATACAGTACTTTATTTTCATTAGATGCACAAATTAATTTTGCAATCGGAAGCCCCATATTTTTTGCATAAAATGCGGCAAGTATATTACCGAAATTTCCTGTCGGAACCACCACATTGATCGGTTCCCCGCTGCCAATTACTCCGGTTTTGTACAATCTGGAATATGCATATACATAATAGACAATCTGAGGCACAAGACGTCCGATATTAATGGAATTCGCAGAGGAAAACTGATATCCTGCAGCGTTAAGTTCCTCTGCAAGAGACGCGTCCGCAAACATTTTTTTCACACCGGTCTGGGCTTCGTCAAAATTTCCATGGATCCCGACCACAAAGGTGTTATCTCCCTTTTGCGTGACCATTTGTTTCTCCTGAATGGGGCTGACGCCGTTCTTTGGATAAAATACGATGATTTTTGTCCCTTTTACGCCGGCAAATCCTGCAAGCGCCGCTTTTCCGGTATCCCCCGATGTCGCAGTTAAGATTACGATCTCATTTTTTACCTGATTTTTCCTTGCTGCCGTCGTCATAAGGTGAGGCAGGATGGAAAGCGCCATATCCTTAAACGCAATTGTGGCGCCGTGAAATAATTCCAGATAACAGGCGCCGTCCGCTTCCCGCAGCGGGGCAATCTCTTTCGTATCAAATTTATCGTCATATGCCGCACGAATACAGCTCTCTAACTCCTCTTTTGTAAAATCAGTCAGATACTGCTTCATCACTGCATAAGCTGTCTGCTGGTATGTCATTTCTGCCAGAGTCTCAATATCCGCATCCAATTTCGGTATTTCTTCCGGCACAAACAATCCTCCGTCACTGGCAAGGCCTTTTAAGATGGCCTGTGAAGCGGAGACCTTTTCATTTGCATCCCTTGTACTTACATACATCATATTATTTATCCCTCATTTCTATAAGTTCACATAAACAATTCGACTCCGCGTTGCAAAACGTTACAGTTTTGCCGCATTTTAACAAAACTGCTTTCTTGCCAAACGATTTAAATTATGTTATTCTGATTTTATCACTCTGCACATCCGTTTTTACATGTTTTACTGTGCAATTACGCATGGAAAGGATCCGAATTATGCTCACCGGCGTTTATCAGGCAACACGAAAAGACAATACGATCTATTACCGCTCCGGTATCCAGTTCCATGGCAAACATATCAGCCTGGGAAGTTTTGACACAGAACAAAAGGCGAACGCCGCTTATCTGGAAGCTTCCCGTCTTCTCGCAGACCGCACGGTGACAATCCACAATGTCCTCTCTTATATCGCCGTTCTCTCCCACGAAAAAGCCGTAGTCCTGCTTAATTTTCGTGATAACGGCATCTATATCAAAAATCCGATTTTCCTCTGCAAAGGCTATTTTATCTATTTTCTGAGCCCAACCGAGGAGTTAAAATTTGACCGTGACGATCTGTTTTACTATTCAAGCCATAAAATTCTAAGACGCCAGGGACATCTGTATGTCAACGATTATGGTATGCAGTGTTCGCTGCTCTCCCGCTATGGAATCAAACCTTATGCCGTAGCAGGGCGCGATTATCTTTTTGCAAACGGAGACAGCACAGACTATCGCTATTCCAATCTAATCATCCAAAACCACTACCACGGCGTCCTTGCATCGAACAAAAACGGCATGATCCGCTACAAAGCGCAGATCCATATCAACGGCAATTATATCATTGGATCATACCGCAGTGAAGAAAAAGCTGCGATCGCATACAATAAAGCCGCCGACCTCGCAAAGGCCGCCGGCATACGCAAAAATTTTCCGGAAAATTATGTGGAAATCCCGCCGAAAGAATACGCCGAACTATACAGTACGCTCAAAATTTCCGAAAAATATCTGCGCTATCTGAAAATGCTGTCGTCTACGCCTGCGATTTCTGATTGATATAATTGACAAGCCCCTCACAGTCGATTATTTTTTGCATAAACGCAGGGAAAGCCTGCCCCTGATAGGTAGTCCCTTTTGTCTTGTCTGTGATGATTCCCGTGTCAAAATCAACTTCCACCTCATCACCCGCTTCTATATCCTGCGCAGCCTCCTTACATTCCACGATCGGCAGGCCGATATTGATCGCATTGCGGTAAAAAATCCTTGCAAACGTTTCTGCAATCACGCAGCTGATCCCCGCGGCTTTGATTGCAATCGGTGCATGTTCCCTTGAGGAACCGCAGCCAAAATTTTTATCCGCCACGATAATATCGCCTTCTGAAACATTTTTTACAAAATTTTGATCGATATCTTCCATACAATGTGTCGCAAGTTCTTTCGGATCGGAAGAATTTAAATATCTTGCCGGAATGATGACATCCGTATCCACATTGTCCCCATATTTAAATACATGTCCATTTGCCGCTTTCATCTTTACCTCCCACTCTGTTGTCCGCACCGGACTGCAGTTTATATCCCGACTTTTTCATCTTCTGGTCCGGACAGTTTTCCTGTAAGCGCGCTAAAAGCGGCGACTGCCGGACTCGCCAGATAAATTTCGGATTCTACATGACCCATTCTGCCGACAAAATTGCGGTTCGTCGTTGAAACGCAGCGCTCATGCTCCGCTAAAATTCCCATATAACCGCCAAGACACGGGCCGCAGGTCGGCGTACTCACAATCGCTCCCGCCTCGATAAATATTTTGATAAGCCCCTCTTCCATTGCGTCCAGATAGATCTGCTGCGTGGCCGGAATTATAATCGCGCGCACGCCCTTTGCAACTTTTTTGCCTTTCAGAATGGATGCGGCAATGCGCAGATCGTCCATTCTGCCGTTCGTACAGGAACCGATCACAACCTGGTCGATTTTAAGATCGCCAACCTGATCGATTGTCTTTGTATTTTCCGGCAGATGCGGAAATGCCACGGTCGGCTTTAACGCGCTAAGATCAATCGTATATTCCTGTTCGTATTCAGCATCCGCGTCTGCCTCATACACGGTATAACTTCGTTTGGAATGTTCCTCCATATATTTCCTTGCCAGATCGTCCACCGGGAAAATCCCGTTCTTACCGCCCGCCTCAATCGCCATATTTGCAATAGTAAAGCGATCGTCCATCGTCAGATACCCGATTCCGTCTCCGACAAACTCCATCGAACGGTAAAGCGCGCCGTCGACTCCGATCATGCCGATAATATGCAGAATAATATCTTTTCCGCTGACCCATTTTGCCGGTTTTCCGGTCAAATTAAATTTAATCGCAGACGGCACTTTAAACCATGCCTTTCCCGTAGCCATCCCGGCCGCCATGTCGGTACTTCCAACGCCGGTGGAAAATGCTCCAAGCGCCCCATACGTACAGGTATGCGAATCCGCGCCGATCACCACGTCCCCTGCTACGGTAAGACCTTTTTCTGGGAGAAGCGCATGTTCAATCCCCATCTCTCCCACGTCAAAGAAATTCGTAATTTCATGTCTGCATGCAAATTCCCTGACACATTTACAGTGCTGCGCCGATTTGATATCTTTATTTGGGACAAAATGATCCATTACAAGCGCTATCTTATCTCTGTCAAAAACGCCTTCTACTTTCATTTTCTCTATTTCATGAATTGCAACCGGCGACGTGATATCGTTTCCGAGCACAAGATCCAAATCTGCTTCGATCAGCTGACCTGCGCTCACGGTATCAAATCCTGCGTGCGCCGCAAGGATTTTCTGTGTCATCGTCATCCCCATATCCGATCCCCTCCTTTACTTCATCACAATATTTACAATTCTTCCCGGAACATAAATTTCTTTTATCACATTCCCGGTCAATTTATCGGAAATGGATTCTTTTGCGGCAGCAATCACAGAATCTTTCTCTGCATCTCTTGCAATTGCAAGCGTTCCTCTTGTCTTCCCGTTGATCTGAACCGCAATTTCAATGGTATCTTCCACCGTTTTTGCCTCATTATAAATTGGCCACGGCTGCTGATACACCCTGCCCATACAGCCGATCATCTCCCAGATTTCTTCTGTGATATGCGGAGCAACCGGGTTTAAGAGAAGCAGTAATGTTTTATATTCGTCCCTGGTGATCGAATTTTTCTTATAAAACTCATTGATCAGCGCCATCATTGCCGCAATCGCTGTATTATACTTTAAATTTTCGTAATCACTGTCAACTTTTTTGATCGTCTGATGCATTTTTATCTCAAGATCTTTGGAGTATCCGGCCTCCTCTGTCATAAGATCCTGTAGTTTCCAGATCCGCTCCAAAAAACGGCGGCATCCTTTCACACCGTTTTCCGACCAGCTTGCGCTTAAATCAAAGGCGCCGATAAACATTTCATAAGTCCGCAGCGTATCCGCGCCGTAATCTCTGACAATATCGTCCGGATTTACAACATTGCCTCTTGACTTTGACATTTTCTCCCCGTTCTCCCCGAGAATCATACCGTGGGAAGTACGTTTTTTGTATGGTTCCGCACACGGTACCACGCCTTTGTCATAGAGAAATTTATGCCAGAATCTTGAATATAGCAGATGAAGCGTTGTATGCTCCATGCCGCCGTTATACCAGTCGACCGGCATCCAGTACTCCAATGCCTCTTTGCCTGCGAGCGCTTCGCTGTTTTTGGGGTCGGTATATCTTAAAAAATACCAGGAAGACCCGGCCCACTGCGGCATAGTATCGGTTTCCCTTTTTGCAGGGCCGCCGCAGCACGGACATGTCGTATTGACCCATTCGGTCATCGCAGCAAGCGGAGATTCTCCGTTATCGGTCGGCATATAGCTCTCCACCTCCGGCAGCATTAACGGAAGTTCGCTCTCATCAAGAGGCACAAAACCGCACTTATCACAGTGTACAATCGGAATCGGCTCTCCCCAGTAGCGCTGACGGGAAAATACCCAGTCGCGCAGTTTAAAGTTCGTCTTTGCCTCTCCAATTCCCTTTTCTTCCAGATAAGCGATCATTTTCTCTTTTGCATCCTTTACTTCCAGCCCGTTCAAAAATTCAGAGTTGATCAGTACCCCTGTCGCCACATCCGTAAAAGCCGCTTCGTTGATATCCACTTCCTCTCCGTTTTTCGCAACTACCTGCAACAGCGGAAGTCCAAATTTTTTTGCAAATTCCCAGTCGCGCTCATCATGTGCCGGCACAGCCATGATCGCGCCTGTCCCATAAGTCATCAGGACATAATCTGATATCCAGATCGGAATTTCATTGCCGTTTACCGGATTGACTGCGGCAAGTCCGTCCAGCAATACGCCGGTCTTGTCTTTCGCAAGTTCCGCCCTCTCAAAATCCGATTTTTTTGCTGCTTCCTCGCGATAGGTAACAATCTCTTCCCAGTTATTCAATTCGTCTTTATATTTGTCAATCAGCGGATGCTCCGGGGAAAGCACCATGTAAGTGGCTCCGAACAGTGTGTCGCAGCGCGTCGTATAAATGCGGAGTTTGTCTTCTTTTCCGGCAATGTCAAAATCCACCTCTGCGCCCTGCGATTTTCCGATCCAGTTTTTCTGCGCTGTTTTCACACGCTCAATATAATCGACATCGTTTAATCCATCCAGCAGCTTTTGTGCATAATCCGTTATTTTGAGCATCCACTCGCTTTTCACCCTGCGCACAACCGGAGCGCCGCAGCGCTCGCAGACACCGTTAACAACTTCTTCATTTGCAAGTCCTACTTTACAGGATGTACACCAGTTGATCGGCATTTCCTTTTTGTATGCAAGCCCTTCTTTAAATAATTTCAGAAAGATCCACTGTGTCCATTTATAATAAGCGGGATCTGTGGTATTGACCTCCCTTTCCCAATCAAAAGAATAGCCAAGGGAGTGCAGCTGATCCTTAAATCGTTTTACATTATTTTCGGTTACGATCTTCGGATGAATTTTATTCTGAATGGCATAGTTTTCCGTCGGCAGGCCAAACGCATCCCATCCCATCGGATAAAGTACATTATATCCCTGCATCCTGCGCTTCCTCGCCACGATATCAAGCGCCGTATACGGCCTTGGGTGCCCAACATGCAGTCCCTGACCGGAAGGATAGGGAAATTCGACCAACGCATAATATTTCGGTTTTGAATAATCGTCCCCTGCCGCAAATGCCCGCTCGTCGTCCCATATTTTCTGCCATTTCTGTTCCACTGCTTTATGATTATATGTTTCTGACATCCTTTTCCCCCATTTCTTCATTGACACGCAAAAACCGCCGGTTCTTTTCCACCTGCCGGTTTCTCTTACATCGTATGTCGAATATCGCGGATCGGAATGCTTGCGCAAAGCGCCGGCACCATTCCGTTATCGGACTCCGACTCGGTCTGCGTAATCTGTATATCCAGACCTTCCGTATCAATATCCATATATTTGGAAATCACATCTATGATTTCGTTTTTTATCTTTTCCATCATTTCCGGAGAGCAGCTTGCACGATCGGATACCAGCACAAGTTTTAATCTGTCTTTTGCCACGTTACCCGAATTTCTTTTTTTAAATAGATCCATTAATCCCATGAATTGCCCCCTCTCTAGCTCTTTTTAAACAGATTCTTTAATTTCGAAAATACTCCTGCTTTTATTTCCATATTGAGAAACGGAACATCTTCTCCAAGAACACGCCGGCAGATATTCTGGTAAGCCTGCCCCGCAAGACAGTCGGTTCCTACCAGCGGTTCGCCCTGATTGGTGGATATCACTACGTGCTCGTCGTCAGGCACCGCCCCGATCAGATTAATCGCCAAAATCTCACGCACATCCTCTACCGTCATCATATCGCCTTTTTTTACCATATCCATACGGATACGATTTACAATCAAATCAAGCTGCTTTGTCTCGTTTGCTTCAAGCAGTCCGATAATACGATCCGCATCCCGAATTGCCGATACCTCGGGCGTCGTCACAATCAGCGCCCTGTCTGCGCCCGCAATTGCATTTTTAAATCCCTGCTCGATTCCTGCCGGGCAGTCTAACAGAATATAGTCAAAATCTTTTCTCAATTCGTCAATCAATGCCTGCATCTGATCCGGACTGACCGCGGATTTATCGCGTGTCTGCGCCGTGGGAAGCAGATACAGCTCCGGATACTTTTTATCTTTAATCAGCGCCTGTTTGATACGGCAGTTTCCCTCCACAACGTCCACCAATGTGTAGACGATACGGTTTTCCAGACCCATAACTACATCCAGATTACGCAGTCCGATATCGGTGTCGATCAACACGACTTTTTTGCCCATCTGTGCAAGGCCGGTTCCGACATTCGCTGTCGTCGTTGTCTTTCCAACGCCTCCTTTACCGGATGTAATTACGATAACTTCGCTCATTTCTTATTCCTCCTGCTGTTAAATGTCATTTAATAGTTCTTTTGATAGCGGTTCGATACAAATCATCCCGTCCTTTGCAAATGCTATTTGAGGAACCGGACTTGCGCTCTCTTTTGTACTGCGCCGTCTGCGCCGTCTTCTAAGAGGTTTATCGGGACTCTTGGCCAGAATATCTCCTATCCGTATCTGAATCGGGTCCATGTCAAGCGCCACAACAAAAGCGCTTTCGTCTCCGCCCAGCCCCGCGTATACATTTCCTTTCACTGTGCCAAGTATCACAATACTGCCATTGGCCGATACGCTTGCTCCGGGGTTTACATCACCCACTACCACGATACCGGTCTCACTTTCAATCGCCTGTCCGGAACGCAGCGTACCCCTGTAAAAATGGGTGCCGCTCTCCATATAAGGGCTTTGTATGGACATCTGATAAAGCTCAATCTGTTTTTTCATGTAGTCTTCCTGTTTCGGATCATTGTCGATTACACACAGTATTTCCAGTGATGTATTGCCCGTGATTGTGTCAATGAGCATTGTCTCTTCCTGCTGTGTCAGGTTTCGCCCTTCAAAAGAGACTGCTACTTTCGCGTCCTTAAAAAATTTGTCCGATTCCCGGAACTTTCCTGCCACTGCATCCAATAACTGGTCAAACGGCATACTCTGATCTAATATAAGGTGCAGCCCATACTTATTGCTTTTTATAATAACTGGTTGCGACATATTCTTCCCCCACAGTGCGGCATTGCCTGCATTGATTCGATGAAAATCAGTATAACAGATTCTCTGTAAGCCCGCAATGCACTTACCCGTTTTTTTTATAAAATTATTCCGGCTGACAACAGACAAAAATGCCCAAAAAAGGGCAGGAATCAAATGCCCTGCCCTTGCTCTCTTAAAATCAAAACATTAATTGTTGATTAATTTATCTTCTTCGTTATTCCAGCTGTAAAGCTTACGGATTTCCTTTCCGATCTCTTCCGCCGGATGCTCTGCAGCAAGTTTTCTCATCGCCTTAAAATGTACCTGTTTTCCGGCAGGAGACATATCCAGTAAAAACTCTTTTGCAAATGATCCGTCCTGAATATCGGAAAGGATCTTCTTCATTGCTTTCTTTGTCTCCTCTGTAATCAGCTTCGGGCCTGTCACATAATCACCATACTCTGCCGTATTGGAAATGGAATATCTCATTCCGGCAAATCCGGACTGGTAGATCAGATCGACAATCAGCTTCATCTCATGAATACACTCAAAATAGGCATTGCGCGGATCATATCCGGCTTCTACAAGCGTCTCAAATCCTGCCTGCATGAGTGCACAGACACCGCCGCAAAGGACAGCCTGCTCACCGAAGAGGTCTGTCTCTGTCTCGGTACGGAATGTTGTCTCAAGAACGCCGGCTCTCGCTCCGCCGATTCCAAGCGCATATGCCAGTGCGATATCCTGCGCTTTTCCTGTCGCATCCTGTTCTACTGCAATCAGGCACGGTACGCCTTTTCCTTCCTGATATTCGGAACGAACGGTATGTCCCGGTCCTTTCGGAGCAATCATTGTCACGTCCACGTTAGCCGGAGGAACAATACATCCGAAATGAATATTAAAGCCATGAGCAAACATTAACATATTGCCCTCTTCCAGATTCGGCTCAATATCGTTCTTATACAGATCGGCCTGCTTTTCGTCGTTGATCAGGATCATAATGATATCGGCCATTTTTGCCGCCTCGGCTGCCGTATATACTTTAAATCCCTGCTTTTCGGCTTTTTCCCATGATTTGCTGCCTTCATAGAGCCCAATCACTACATTGCAGCCGGATTCTTTTAAATTCAGCGCATGAGCATGTCCCTGGCTGCCGTATCCGATGATGGCAATTGTCTTGCCCTCCAATAATGACAGATCACAATCTTCCTGATAAAAAATTTTTGCTGACATATACTCTCCTCTTTTCTGTGCGACACTGCGCATATATGTTTATTATTGATTCCAGCCCTCAACCAGGCGTCCCTGTTCGTCAAAAACTTTAACGTCCGAGATCCCCCTGGACAATCCGGTCATACCGGTTCGGGCAAGCTCTAAAATTTCATATCCCGAAAGCAAATCCAAAAAGGCATCCAGCTTGTCCTGATGCCCCGTCAGCTCGATCACCATAGAATCATGTGTGACATCGACAATCTTTCCGTGAAAGATATTTGTCACATTCATAATCGGCTGGCGTTCCGTATCTTTTGCGCGAATTTTTACTAAAATCAGTTCCCTCGTAACGGATGAACCCTGCTCAAGCTTTTTGATATCGAGAACATCCTCCAGTTTAGCAAGCTGTTTCTCAATCTGTTCTAAAATCTGCTCGTCGCCGCTTGCAACAATCGTAATGCGCGTATAACGCGGATCTGCCGTTACGCCCGAGGAAAAACTGTCGATATTATAACCCCTGCGGCTAAACAGGCCTGAGATATGGCTTGTCACACCCGGATTATTTTCCACTACAAGAGATAATACCTGTCTTCTCATAAAGAAAGCCTTCCTTTATTATGCTACCTTAGATTTTGCAAGCTCTGTCAACGCTGCAAAGCCTTCCGCATCGTTTACTGCCATTTCTGCCAGCATTTTGCGGTTGATCTCAACGCCCGCGAGCTTTAAGCCGTGCATCATCTGGCTGTATGAAATGCCGTTTAACCTTGCTGCCGCATTGATACGCGCGATCCACAGTCTGCGGAACTGGCGTTTTCTCTCTTTCCTTCCCGAATAAGAAGTTGCAAGTGCCCTCATAACAGACTGCTTTGCTACACGGTACTGTTTGCTTCTTGCTCCCCTGTAGCCTTTTGCCAGTTTTAAGATTCTATTATGTCTTTTTTTTGCGCCAACGCCGCCTTTTATTCTTGCCATTTTTCTTTCCTCCTGTTTCCAAACATTCTATAAATACGGTAAGATCTTTTTCATCATCTTAACATTGGACTGGTCTGTCATCGCCGCTTTTCTTAAGTTTCTCTTTGTTTTCGCAGACTTCTTTGTCAGAATATGTCTCTTATAAGCCTTATTTCTTTTTAATTTTCCTGTACCTGTTAATTTAAACCGTTTTGCAGCTGCCCTGCTTGTTTTCATTTTTGGCATAATGATATTCCTCCTTAAACTTCGTCACTTTTTCTCTGCCAGCACCATGCTGATACTTCTGCCCTCAACTTTTGGCGCTTTCTCCACTACTGCCAGATCACTGAGATTACGGGCAAAATCGTCCAGGATATGTCTGCTCGCATTCATATGCGCCATCTCACGTCCACGGAAACGCAGTGTAATTTTTACTTTATCGCCTTTACTCAGAAATTTTTTAGCGGCATTCATTTTGGTATTCAAATCATTTGAATCAATATTTGGTGACAAGCGAATCTCTTTGAGCTCAACCACCTTCTGTTTTTTCCTGGCCTCTTTTTCCTTTCTGGCCATCTCATATCTGTACTTGCCGTAATCGATAATCTTACAGACTGGCGGTTTTGCCGTAGGTGCAATCTTGACCAGGTCAAGCTCCGCTTCTTCGGCAAGCTTCAAGGCTTCCCTTGCTGACATAATGCCAAGCTGTTCTCCGTTTTCTCCAATCAGGCGAATTTCCTTATCCCTGATTTGTTCATTGATCATTAACTCGCTAATGGTATTACACCTCCAAATAAAAAAGTGGATAGGCAGACTATCCACGTATCATTCAAAATATGCGTCACAAGACAAATGCGCTTTTTGAAACTATAAACCATGAGTCACGTATTTGTGCTCCGGTGAGAGTGGATACTCTACTTCATTTTCTAACAACTCATATAAAATACCACAGACAGCGCTTTCTGTCAAGATGTTTTTTATCTTTTCGTATCAGACCGTTTTCTGCGCATCGGGGCGGCATAACAAACACAAAAACACTCAGGTCTTTCCTATAACGAACCCGAGCGTCTTTATTTCAAACAGGGGATGAGAGAATCGAACTCCCACCAAAGGTTTTGGAGACCCCTATCATACCATTTGACCAATCCCCTATCAATTGTACCCTCAAAATTCCATACAGATAACTGCTCCGTCTCTTCTTTCATCCATC